>CAMDGP010000288.1 GCA_945897765.1 Chitinophaga pinensis | reverse complement strand
CTGGGAATATAGTTCTTCTATTACGGATTAGTTCGTTGATTTCTGAGAGGTTATAGCGCATTTTATTTGATATTATGAGTGAATGAGGAATGATATGAAGAAATTTAAGTTCAACTGTTGCCTTCGAGAACCTCAGTCAACTGTTGACTGAGGCTCTCGAAGGCAACAGTTTAGTTCTCAGTCAGCTGTTTCTGATACATTTCCGCATATTTTTTATTTAATTCCATTAATGATTGATGTGTTCCAGATTCGATGATTGCGCCTTTATCAAGTACCAAAATATGATTAGCATTACGAATAGTTGAAATTCGGTGACTAACGATTATTGAGGTTCTTTTATTCGCATCTTGGTTTAAGTTTCGTAGGATAATTTCTTCTGTTTCAGTATCAACTGCGGACAGACAATCGTCGAGTAACAATAATTTAGGGTTGCGAATCAAGGCCCTTGCAATACTTATACGTTGTTTTTGTCCACCACTTAAATTCACGCCACGTTCGCCCAAAAGTGTTTCAAATTGATCTGGAAATTCTTCGATATTATGGTAAACATGCGTTCTTTTTGTAGCTTCAATTAAAGTAGCTAATTCAACTTTATCGTTTTTCAAACCAAATTTCAGATTGTTGGCAATGGAGTCTGAAAACAAAAATACATCTTGTGGAATAACTCCACTTTGCTCGCGGAAGGCATCTAAATTGATTTTCTTAACATCGATACCATTTACTAAAATTTCACCTGAATCGCAGTCATATTGACGCATCAAAAGGTTCAAAATGGTTGATTTTCCACTTCCTGTTTTACCAACGATTGCCAACGTGTCACCTTTATTGATTTTAAAACTCAAATTCTCAATTGCCTTAATACCAGTATTCGGATAGGTGAAAGTCACGTTTTTAAATTCTATTCTTCCGTCAAAGTTAAATTCACATGTTGTTGGATTCTTGATTTCTGGTTCTGTTTCTAGAAATTCATTGATTCTTTTTTGTGAAGCCGCAGCCCGTTGATTGATTGAGGTTACCCAGCCAATACTTGCAAAAGGCCATGTTAGATTATTTACAAAGAAGATGAAAGCAACGATGTCACCTAGTGAAATTTGTTTTTCGTAAGTCATTAAACCGCCTAAATATATGGCAACCAAAGTGCTTATTCCAATTAAAAAAATAATCGTTGGCATAAACAGGGCATTGATTATCACCAATTTCATGCTTCGAGTTTTGTATTCGTTGGCTGATGTTTCAAATTTCTCATAAACTTCTTTATCTCTATTGTAAGCTTTAATTACTCGGATTCCAGCAAACGTTTCTTGTGCAATAGTTGACAAACGCGATTGTTCTTGTTGCACTAGGGTACTCATTAAATTCATTTTTGAAGAAACCCAATAAATCAAGAAAGACATAATTGGCAAAGGAAGCAAGACGAAAAACGTTAGCGTTGGGCTGATTTTAACCATTTGTGTAACTATCATCGCAACTAAAACAATAAGGTTGATGGTATACATAATTCCAGGACCAAGGTACATCCGTACTTGACTTACATCTTCGGAAATTCGATTCATTAAATCTCCTGTAGCGTTGCGTTTAAAGAAAGCTAAATCGAGTTTTTGGTAATGCGAGTAAATTTCGTTTTTTAAATCAAATTCGATCAAACGAGACATTACAATAAGTGTCTGACGCATTAGAAATAAGAAAAAACCTTTTCCAATTGAAAGTAAAATATAGATTCCACCAATTTGAAGTGAAAGCAAAAGTGCATCATTTAAACTGTTAATTTCGGTCGTTCCCATTAGATTATCAACCGTAGTTTTTACATAAAGAGGCATTTGAACACCGAAGTAGTTGCTAATAATCGTGAATAGGATACCGAGCAAAAAATGCCATTTGTATTTGACAAAATATTTATTGAGGTATTTCAGTGACTTCATCGATTATTTTCTAATTTTGCGCTCGATTATTTGAGTTGCAAATGTAACCATTCAAATCTTAAGTTAACGAACGAAAAAGAAAACATGTCTGAATTTAAAATCCTTTCCGCATCCGAATTAGCAGAAAATCCTATAATCGGGCAAATGGCAAATATGGGGCACGAGCAAATCTTATTTTGCAATGACGAAGCAACAGGCTTAAAAGCAATCATCGCAGTTCACAACACGATTTTAGGACCTGCATTAGGAGGAACAAGAATTTGGGCTTACCAAAACGAAATGGAAGCTTTGAATGACGTGTTGCGTTTATCTAGAGGAATGACTTACAAAAATGCTATTTCAGGCTTAAATTTAGGTGGAGGTAAAGCAGTAATCATTGGCGATGCAAATTCAATTAAATCAGAAGCACTTTTTAGAAGATTTGGAAAATTCGTAAATAGTTTAGGAGGAAAATATATCACAGCAGAAGATGTTGGTGTTTCTCCAATTGATATGAATTGGGTAAGCATGGAAACTAAACACGTTGTGGGTTTACCTGGAAAAAGTGGTGATCCTTCTCCAGTTACAGCTTATGGTACTTATATGGGAATGAAAGCTTGTGCTAAACACCAGTTTGGTTCAGATTCATTGGAAGGTAAAAAAATCGCTGTGCAAGGTATTGGACACGTTGGTGAATACTTAGTGAAGCATTTGACACAAGAAAATGCACACGTATATATTTCTGATATTAATCAAGATGCTTTGGCGCGTGTTTCTAAAATGTATGGTGCAGAAGTGGTTGGTTTAGATGAAATCTATGATTTAGAGATGGATATTTATGCGCCATGTGCTTTAGGAGCTACGATTAATGATGATACTTTGGAGCGTTTGAAATGCTCGATTATTGCAGGTGCTGCTAATAATCAATTAAAAGTAGAAGGACAACACGGAATTGATGTGATGAAAAAAGGAATTATTTATGCGCCTGATTTCACATTAAATGCTGGTGGAGTTATAAATTGTTTTTCTGAAGTTCAAGGACTTTCTGCTGAATGGGCTCATAACAAAGCGGAAGAAATTTACACTACCATTTTCAATATTGTCAAA
>CAMDGP010000287.1 GCA_945897765.1 Chitinophaga pinensis | reverse complement strand
TTTAAAATCAATTATCTATGAATTACTTTGGTTCTTAAAAGGGGATACCAATATTGGTTATCTTCAGGAAAATGGTGTTAAGATTTGGGATGAATGGGCCGATGAAAATGGCGACTTAGGTCCGGTTTATGGACATCAATGGCGCAACTGGAATAGTGAAGAAATTGACCAAATTACCGAATTAATTGACACGTTAAAGAAAAATCCAAACAGCAGACGTATGTTGGTTTCGGCATGGAATCCATCGGTGTTGCCAGATACATCAAAGTCGTTTGCCGAAAATGTTGCCAACGGAAAAGCAGCTTTGCCTCCGTGTCATGCGTTCTTTCAGTTTTATGTAGCTGACGGAAAATTATCTTGTCAATTGTACCAACGAAGCGCTGATATATTTCTTGGCGTTCCTTTTAACATTGCTTCGTATGCCTTGTTTACGATGATGATTGCTCAGGTTTGCGATCTGCAGGTTGGCGAATTCATTCACACTTTTGGTGATGCACATATTTATAACAACCATTTTGAACAAGTGGAATTGCAATTGACTCGCGAGCCAAAACCATTACCAAAAATGATTATAAATCCTGATGTGAAAAATATCTTTGACTTTACTTTTAACGATTTTACTTTGGTAGATTACGACCCACATCCACACATTAAAGGGCAAGTAGCAATATAGGGAATTATGATAACCGAATGTCCATTGGACATTTATTTCATACCGTTCGTTGGGTCTTGAGCCTTCTCTTACTATCAAATCAAAAATGATTTTAAATCCTAATATTACAAACATTTTGATTTTACTTTTGAATACTTCACTTTAATGGGCTTCGATCCTCATACACATAGTAAAGGTCAAGTGGAGATTAAGTTTTTTCATATCTATTAGAATTTTCTGTAATTTAGTATTCTTATTTTATAATATGAATACTTCAAATTTCAAATACACGTTTGGGACACACAGTAATCAAAAAGTTATTTTCATTCAGTTTGAAAAAGACCAAAATTTGATTACTCAAGTTAAATTGTTGGATGGTTCGAGATGGAGCCAAACCAAGAGATTGTGGTACGTAAAAGACACAGAAGAATATCGGACACTTTTTGGATTACGATTGGCAATTGAAAGTCTTCCTTCTGAAGAAGGCATTATAGCTATTGAACAGTTTAAACGTTATTTAAAATCGAAACGATATAGCGAAAGTACTATTAAAACATATGGCGAAGCCTTGAAGTCGTTTCTGGTTTTTTACAGAGAAAAAACCATTAGTGACATTGACAATGAAGATGTTATTGTTTATAATAATGATTTTATTTTGAAGAATAGATATTCAGCGTCTTATCAGAATCAAATTACTAATGCTATAAAACTTTATTTCAAAACAATCAGGGAAACTAAAATTGAGCTAGATAAAATTCACCGCCCAAAGCGAAGTAAAACGTTGCCGAATGTCTTAAGCAAGGAAGAAGTCAAGGCAATATTAGAAGCTCATAGCAATGTAAAACATAAGATGATGTTGAGTTTAATTTATAGTTGTGGTTTACGCTGTGGAGAATTACTTGCACTACAACCTGTTCATATAGATTCTAAACGAAATATAGTTTTAATAAAAAATGCAAAGGGAAAGAAAGATAGAATTGCTCCTCTTAGTCCAAAAATATTGGTGATGCTGAGAGATTATTATAAAGTATATAAACCTTCGGTTTATTTGTTTGAAGGGCAAACTGCTGGGGAAAGATATTCAGAAAAAAGTTTACAAAGCGTACTTAAACAAGCGCTACAGAAAGCAAACAATACAAAACCAGTATCACTTCATTGGTTGCGCCATAGTTATGCCACTCATTTACTTGAAAGCGGAACAGACTTGAGGTATATTCAAGAATTGTTAGGACATAATAGTAGTAAAACGACCGAAATATATACACATGTAAGCACAAAAAACATACAACAAATTAAGAGTCCTTTCGATGATTTGTAATAATAATTTATATATTAGCATATAAAATAAACCCTGACATTTATTAGACTTATACAACCTAATTTGGGTGGATAAGTCTGATTTTATCAGACTTATATACAAGTTGTGTGATATTTTGTGAAAAAAAATCGTAAAAAAGAAAATATGAAAAAGATTATATTATTATTTTGTGTATTTCCATTTTTAATGGCAACTCAATGCGAAGAAGACAGAGAGCAAACAATTTTTGGAAATAATTTCAAAGTTAAAATTACAAATCAATCAAATTTAAGCGTTGATGACACGATTTGGATTGAAGGAAGAGTATCGTCAAAAGTTTATAATTCACAAATTGGAGACTCGACTTTTGCAGATTATCCAGAAGGTTTACAAATTTCGATTTATAAATTTACAACTCCTACACAAAATTATAACGCAAAAGATGCAATTGATAAATTTGACCTAATTTATCCAAATCAATTAATTGACTTTCTTGGTGTTTGTAATAATTCAACAATGACAGTAACTCCAACTCTAAATTCAACAGGAAATTTATACAAATTTAAGTTTGGACTTAAAGCAAAATCAAGTGGAGATTTTATTATTAAATTTCCATATAAACAAAGCATCGAAAATGCTGAACGTAATTTAAGCTTAATAAATAATTATCCAAGTCCAAATAATAATTATTTATTAGGTTTTAATAGTTGTGGTTCTTCCACTTGGGCAATGGAAACCTATATTGGCGATTACTGTTTTAAAGTCAATTAAAAACATCACACAACAGGCGTTTGGCAAGATTGCGAATTTTGTAGTAAATTCACGTTTACTTTTCGCAAGAAATTTTATCTTTAACAGAAAATAATCGGTTCCGAAGCTCGCAACCTCGCCAAGCCCGAAACCGTTACAAGCAAGCATAACAGACTCCTTAACCTGCCAATTTTTTACCAAAACTTAATTATGACAAATACAAATTCTGATGAAGGCTTAAAACGTGTTATAGGAGTTCCCGGGCTAACACTCACCATCATAAGTGGCGTTATTGGTGCAGGCATTTTTGTACTCC
>CAMDGP010000286.1 GCA_945897765.1 Chitinophaga pinensis | reverse complement strand
GAACTCAACGTTTGACCAAATAAGCTAGTTCCTAAAAGCAAGAAGGAGCCCAAAATAAGGTGTTTTTTCATGATTGATTGTGTTGATTTGTGAAAATAAAAAAGCCAAGTTTAAAATTAAACCCTTTTCAGTGATTAATCTTAAACTTGGCCAATAAATTATCAAACTAGCTTATTTAATAACTAGTTTTTGTGTTCCTTTTAAGTTTGATTTTTCATCAGAAATAACTACGAAATAGTTACCACTTGTTAATTTATCAAGACTTAAAATTGTTCCTGATGTTATTGATTTATTCGCAACAATCGTTCTTCCCATTAAATCAATAATTTGAATAGAATAATTCCCTTCAGCGCTAAACTCAACTGTTAATTTATCTTTTGCTGGGTTAGGATAAATTGAAAAATCTATAGATTTAATTTCGTCAAAACCTATGATTTCGCAAGCCTCATCTACTGGACTACCATCACAATAATTAATTGGATACAAAGTCGCAGCTTGTAAAGGACTATTTTCTGGTTGACTAATTGCTTGTGTACATCCTAATTGACGAACCAAGAAATCTCTGACGAAGTTTACAGTTGTATCCATGTAAGCTAAAGCTGCTGCTGTAGTTCCAGCATAAGGTACGTGAGGCGCACCTGAGAATGTGTAAAATTGGTGATCTAAACCAACCGCACAAGCTCTTTTGTGAATCATTCTACTTCCGTCCAAATACATTAAAGGAGTTCCTGGATTTACAATTCCTCTATTGTATTTTACAGTTCCGTCATTCGTTCCATGAATTGAACATAAAGGAATATCTCCAGCTTCTAACCAACTGTATCGCGCCAAAGCTCCACAACCATTAATAACCGCTTTTACATCCATCGAATAACCAGGATTTCCACTTGCTCCCTCTAAGCCTCCAAGTGATGCAATTGTGTTCGCATTCAAATAATCTGATATTTCACATTCTTTATCTAAATACCCAACATGTAATGCAGTAATTGCACCTGCAGAACTTCCTCCGATGTAAATTTTTGTTGTATCGATTTTATAAGTGTCTGTTGTTTGTCTGTCTTTGTAGAAAAAACGAATGGCAGCTCTTAAATCTTGCGTTGCTCTAACAACAGCTTTAACTGCATTTGCAGAATCGAAAGGAAAGAATCCAATTCGATAATCAATAGATGCACAAGCATATCCTTTTTTAGCGAAACGCTCAGACCACGTTTTAACATCGATATCCATTTTAGATCCACCGATAAAACTTCCACCATGTACCCAAATAATTAACGGACGAGCTGTTTCTGTATCTCCTGTTGGTTCATAAAAATCCATTTTCAAAACAGTAGCTGCATTGTTCCAAGAATTGTTTTGACCATAAGTAATATCGCTAGTTACAGTGAAGTTTGTAAAGACATCCTCCGCATAACGGCCTGTTTCGCAAGGTGTTTGCGCGAAAAAATTTGCAAAGGAAAAGATTGCAAGAATTAAAGTAAAATTTCTCATGTTTTTAAGTTATTAATTATTAAGGAAAAAGGGTTGCATCATAATTACCTGCATTCACTAGATGTAAGGTAGATTTATATTTTTTATTGATTGCTTTGATAAATTCATTTGCTAAGAGTGCGTTTCCTTTTGCATTGTAATGTATTCCATCTAACGAATAAGCGCCACCAGAAACAAATTTCGCACTCATTGAAATTCCATTGTAAACAAATCCATCTTTTAGATTTTCAGCAAATTTATCTGTTTCAACTACTGCCAAGTTATTTTGAGATGCGATGTTTTTAATGATTGTATTGTAAGCTGCTATTTGATTTCTTAAGGTTGAAATTTCTTCTAATGTCAAAACAAATTCAGTTCGTAATGGAAATAAAACGCCCATTTGGTTGCATTTAACTGAATCTAGAGGAACGCTCAATAAAAGTAACTCACCATCTAAAATTTGACGAACACCGAAATCATTTGCAACTGGATCTTCAATCATAAATGGATTGCTCCCGATTTCAAAGAAGAAATTTAATGGATTATAAATATTGTTTAAAGTCTCGTTACTTGCTGAATCTAAATTCAATCCGTTCCAAGGAATTGTTGTGAAATAAGGCATTTGAGTAACATCTGGGATTGTTGCAACTACCCCTTTTGCACCATTTGCTGTCATCACTTGAACTAAATTCGAGTAAGCCGCTTCAAAATTTGCTGTAGAAGGAAGATTGTTGTTTTTTCCTCCACTTTTTGCATAATCCATTACATCTTCAATTCCAAGGAAAATACTGAAAAAAGTTGGGTCAACTCCCATCATATTATCCAAGACACTTGAAGTTGTGCTGGAAGTCATTCTTTTAAAGAATGGATTTACGTTAGCATAAGCTGTATTTGAAACATCCATTAACTTCAATCCAGGAATTCCAAAGTTTCCAAATTTGTTGCTTGCTGTATAAAGGTTATCATTCAAAACAGATAAATCTCCACCTGCTGCAATTCGAACTGGCGATAAAGAAGTTACGTTTTTACAATCTGTTTTATATCCCAATTTAAATGGTGCTAATCCCGCCATACTGATTCCCATTGAGTTTTGGCTCACATAAGGTTGATTGAAAGCACCGCCGCCAATCGTTTTAAATTGTTCCGCAAGAATGTTGGCAACTGAATTTGTTTGACCTTCATACGTTAATGCATCGTCCATATAACCTCCAGCGTGCCCGCCACCAATCATAACAAATCGAGTTGGATTCATTTCTCCTTGCGCTGGAGTTGTTGCTTCATATTTTGGTTTACAAGCCGTTAAAACAACCAATAAACTAAAAGTAAAAATTGAAAGAATATTTTTTGTCATGACTACCATTTATAAATAAATCCTATTCCGGCTGCAATAGCTTTAGTAGTAAAAGTTCCACTTAAATTTGTTTCTTTATTGATATCAGCTCTTGTGATTTGGGTGTAATAGCAAGATGCATCAATTGCAAAATGCTCACCTAATTCATAACCTAAGCCAAAAGTTCCATAAGCTCTATTTCCATCAGGTGTTACGGGCGTAACGTATCCATCTTGAACGGGAGT
>CAMDGP010000285.1 GCA_945897765.1 Chitinophaga pinensis | reverse complement strand
GTTTTCATTATTTCAAAAAAGACATTGAACATACAGCCGATTATTACGGATTAATTCTTTTTTCTTTGTGTGGTGCAATCGTTTTAATTGGAAGTTCGAACTTTTTTATGTTCTTCTTAGGTGTAGAAATTATGTCTATTCCTGTATATGTATTAGTGGGGATTAAAAAGCAAAATATCCTATCATCTGAAGCTTCAATAAAGTATTTCTTTACAGGTTCATTCGCTACAGCAATTTTACTTTTTGGAGTTGCTTTAGTTTACGGTGCTTCTGGAACTTTCGACTTTTCAGAACTTGTAACACTTTTCGATGCAAATTCACCAATGGCTATAGTTGGGATTTTATTTATTCTTGCTGCGCTTTTATTTAAAATTGGTTCTGTTCCTTTTCATTTTTGGAGTCCCGATGTATATGAAGGAAGCCCAGATCCTGTAACTGCTTTTATGGCAACAGTAGTGAAAGTTGCTGGATTAACTTCAATTGTTAGTCTATTCGCTTATACCTTTGGAACAGCAACAGATATTTTACTGCCAATATTTTATGTTGTAATAATAGGTTCTCTTTTCTTAGGATATTTATCTGCTCTAAAACAAACAAATTTCAGACGACTAATGGCTTATTCTGGAATCAGTAATACTGGTTTCGCAATGCTTACTTTACTTTCAGGAAATTTCATTACACTTTGGGTTTTCTTACTTGGATATACAGCAGCTACAGTTGGATTATTAACAATTAGTCAAATTCTAGAAAAATCTAATTCCGATGAAATTGTGAATTGGAAGGGAATTGGATACAAAAATCCATTTTTAGGAGTGGTTATTCTAATTTCATTTCTTTCACTTGCAGGTATTCCTCCTTTTACTGGTTTTTTCGCAAAATTATTGCTTTTAATTAATACTTATCAAAGTAATCCAGTGTTAGTGTATTTAACGTTGATTACATCAGTAATCGGTGCGTTTTTATACATTCGATTTATTTTAAATGCATTCGCTAAAGATTCAAACGCTGAGAAAATTATTTTTCATCCTTTGCATATTCTTGTTTTAAGCATAACCTCTTTTGTTGTGCTTTTTGGATGGACATTGATTTTATTTTAGGGTTGAATTATCATTTAATCGAATGACTTTTAAGAAATAAGTTTATTTATTTTCTACCCAGAAAAGTCTGAAAGACTATAATTTATCCAAGACTACTTTAAATGTAAAGTCAATTAATTTTTAAAATAAAAATCTTTGAAAAAATTAGACTCAGAGGAAGCATCATTGTAAATTCTGCCAATACAATTAAAGAAATAATTAGAGCTAAACACAGTTAAGATTTTCATCTAAAAAAATAGAGTACACAATTCATACAATACCGAAGAGCTTTTAAACTATCTTGAAGTTTGGTATTATAATCTTTAATTTGTGTTAATTTAAAATAATAGAATAAAAAACAGAAGCTTTTGAGTCTTCTTGAAAAATTGATAACTTCAAAGTGTCCATTAATTCAGCAACCTCAAAGACATTTAAATTTGTTTTAGTACCCAATTCTCTATGTTTGGACAATTTACTTTGAGCAGATTGAATCGACTTATTGCGTAAAGTTTGAATATAAGCTGTCATAATTTGAAGTTTAATTATGAGTGCTTTACGTCGAATATTATTTCAAGGTTACAAAATTTTATTTTTTCTTAAAAATGTTTGTAATTTTAGATTACCATTAATACTTTCATAGGTTGTTGTTGGTTTTGTTTATCAATAGGTTAATCCCAAACATCTTTGCAAAAAACCTCATCCATTTCTTTTGAAACGTAAAGTATTTGACCGTTGCCTAATTCGTCTTTTTTATACTCATATACTAATAGAGAATCCCCAAGTGATTTAGGCGTGAACCAGCCTACTCCACATTCATCAGCGTCACGAAAATCTTTTGTTGACAATTTTGTTAATTCATATTCATGTTGCGCTAGAATTCGTTTTATTTCTTCCGAACAAGTCAAAAAATGTAAATAAATTGCCACATCAATCTTCGGAACTACTTGATCTTGCTTTTCAATCACGTTAGTACATTCATTTGGATTCCCATCAAAAAGAGCGGCATAAATTTCCTCGCCAGTTCTCGGTTTTAAAGAGTCTGAAATTTTAACAAAGGATTTATAGAAAAATCTATAACCAGCGAAAAGTCCTGTTCCAACACCAACAAATGAAAGCAGTAAAGCAAGATAAAATAAAGGCATTTTCTTTTTGGTAATTGCAATTAAAAAGAAAATGATTGAACCGATAAACAAAAAGAACGTTGTTATTCCTAATATAATAATGACTTGCATAATTTGGATTTAAATCAAAGATAGAAAAATAGTCACAAATCATTTTTTACATAATATTATAGAATCCTTTGCCTTTAAAACATTTTTAAATCACTACCTTTGCACCCAAATTTTAAAGAAAACATGGCAACAAATCGCACATTCACAATGTTGAAACCAGATGCTATCGAAAGCGGTAACATCGGAAATATCCTACAAATGATTACGGATGCAGGATTCTCTATTAAAGCAATGAAATATACTCTTTTGAGTGAAAACCAAGCGAAAAAATTCTACGAAGTACACGCTGAGCGTCCATTCTACGGAGAATTAGTAGAATATATGACATCAGGGCCAATCGTTGCTGCAATCCTTGAAAAAGAAAATGCAGTTGCTGATTTCAGAGCTTTAATCGGCACAACTGATCCAGCTGATGCAGCAGAAGGCACTATTCGTAAGGCATATGCTGAAAGTAAAGCGAAAAATGCTGTTCACGGTTCAGATTCAGATGAAAATGCTACAATAGAAGGTGAATTCCATTTCACAGCTGCTGAGATTTTCTAATAATTTAGACTACTTTTACAGAAATAGGACCGCTCGATGCGGTCTTTTTTATTAATTACAATTTCCTATGAAAAATTTAGAAGCAATTGAAAAACGCCGCACTTTTGGAATTATTTCTCACCCCGATGCTGGTAAAACAACTTTAACTGAAAAGTTATTACTTTTTGGTGGAGCGATTCAAACTGCTGGTGCTGT
>CAMDGP010000284.1 GCA_945897765.1 Chitinophaga pinensis | reverse complement strand
CATTGGTTATATTGAAGAATAAAATTTTGAATGGACGAATCGCGAAGTAAATCTCTCGTTGGAAGGTTTCAATTCGCAACAAATTTATATTGCTTTTGTAAATAGAACTTACGATGGTTTCAAACTTTATATTGACGACATTAAAGTTAGAAAAGAAGATCCTGTAAGTGTTGCTGAACTTGCATACTTACGTTTTAAAGTTTATCCAAATCCATTTAAAAATCAGTTGACAATCGAATCTGAAGAAGCAATTGATAAAGTTCGCATATTTTCAATAAATGGAACTTTACTTCTCGAAACGGGTGATAAAAATTTAGACCTCGCTCATTTTGAAAAAGGTTATTATTTTGTCCAAATCACTAGTGGAGCAAAGTTAGAGACTCTAAAAGTATTGAAATTTTAAGCAATGAATACTTTAACTCAAACGATTCAACAATTTGTAAAAGAGCGATTTGAATCTTTTGAAGGAAGTCACGATTGGTTTCATATTGAGCGCGTTTGGAATACGGCAAAATACATTCAATCGCAGGAAGGTGGAAATCTAGAAGTCATTGAATTGGCTGCTTTGCTGCACGACATTGCTGATCACAAATACAATGATGGTGATTTTCAAAAAGGCGAAAAAGTTGCTTATGAGTTATTAATCAGCAAAGGAGCTTCCGAAGAATTAGCAAAAAAAGTTTCAAAAGTAATTGGGATTGTATCGTTTAAAGGAGCAAATGTTGCTGATGAAGCTGCATCATTGGAAGGTCAAATTGTGCGTGATGCCGACCGTTTGGATGCCATTGGTGCGATTGGAATTGCTAGATCATTTGCTTATGGCGGAAGTAGAAATCGCCCTCTTTATAATCCGGAAATTAAACCAAGACTTCATTCTTCCAAAGAAGATTATTATCTTTCTAAAAGTCACACAATCAATCACTTTTACGAGAAATTATTACTTCTCAAAGATCGTATGGAAACGCCTACCGCGAAAATTCTTGCGGAAGAACGACAAAAAGTTATGTTCGATTTTTTGGAGCAGTTTAAAAAAGAATGGTCGATAAAATGAAGCGAATGTTTAATTAAAACTCTAACTCCTATAAATGCTTACTTAATTAGAATTTACGAATCAATCTTTTAAAACTGAAATTCTGGATTTTGAGCTAAAATATCCCAAGTGTGGTCAGCTAATAATTTAACGGTTGCAATAAACTCAAAACTTTGTTTAGTTCTACCCCATTGGTCTGGTCCTACCAACGAAAGCACGAATGCTTTGTTGTCGCGTTGATATAGATGGTAAGTATGATTAATGAATGGTTCAAAGCGCATTTCAGCTTGATAAATGAATTCTGAAACTTGCTTTCTAGCATTTAATTTTTTTGCTTGTTCCGCCAACAATTGCATCTGTTCATAAATCTGATTCAGTTGCATATCAGTTTGGTGATCCATTGCCTCTAAAGCGCGACCTTTTAATTTTCCTTGGTCCTCAGGTTTAATTAAAGCGCTGCCAGCATGATGTGCATACTCAAGACTGTGCGGATTTTCCGTGATTTTGTCTGGATCAATTGGGTTGATGAATTCTTTATTTTCCACTTAAAATATATTTGCTAGTTTTTTTCCTACTTCAGAACCGATTGCTAGACCCATTCCACCCATACGAACACCAAAAGCCACACGATTGTTCACTTTTTTTATAATTGGGGATTTTTCTTGTCCAATACCCATGATTCCTGACCACGAATAATCGATTTCAAAAACTGTAGTTGGAAGAATATTTTCCTTCAATAAATTCAAAATAGAATCTTGAATTTGGTCAGTTTTTCCAAATTTTTCCGTTGTTTCTCCTTCGAAATTCAAATTTCTTCCACCACCGATCAAAATGCGATTTTCAATATTTCTGAAATAATAATAGCCAGCATCAAAATGAAAAGTTCCTTCAAATTTTAGATCATGAATTGGTTTGGTAATCATCACTTGTGCTCTTGCTGGCTGTAAATCTTCTTGAAGAAATTTATTTGCAAAACCATTTGTACAAACTAATAAATGAGCACACTTTAATTCACCAAAATTGGTATTCAAATTCACTTCATTAATGGCCTCCGTATAAGATTCTAAATTGATTCCAAATAATGTTTGAATTCCAAATTCAACTGTATTTTTATACAATTCGGTAATTAATTTTCCCGTATCAATACTTCCTTCAAGTCGATTTTTAAATGCCGTTTTAAAACCCTGAAAACCAAAGTAAGTTAAAATTGATTTATCTTCCGAATAGACAGAAGTTTCTCCAATTAAACTTCTTGTTTTATCATTCAAATAGGAAATAAAATCTGTGGAAACTGAATCCTGATTTTCAGCAATTAAATCCCAAGAAGCGCAAGGTTTATAATTTATTTTCTCCTTTTCGACTAATGAAAATAACGTTTGTAATCCTTTATAACGTAAAAGAAAAGTCTCCCAAACTTGCTCTTCTTTTATTTTTTGTAAATCATCAAATAATTCAGTTGGGCTTCCAAAACATGCAAAACCAGCATTTTTTGTACTTGCTCCTGTTGGTAAATATCCGCGTTCTAAAATGGTTATTTTAGCTGACGGTAAGCGCTTTTTTAGAAAAATAGCGGTCGTCATTCCTACAATTCCAGAACCAATTATTGCAAAGTCAATTCCATTTAAATATTCTTTGCGCTCCCAAAAACTTAATTCATTAAAAAAAAGCATTTTAATATTCGTGTTTTTTCACCAATTTTGTAAAACTGCAACCAAAGTAAAGTTTAACGTTCTTTACTTTCATTGCAATAATAGACACTTTAATAGATACTATGCGTACTAAAATACTTTTTTTATTCTTTTTAAGCACTTTTAATACTTCGATAAGTTTTTCGCAGGCAACAAGTGTGACTATATCATTGGACGGTTCAATCAATAATTTTGTATCAGATGAAAAACTTTTTGGTGTTACAATTTACATGATGCAAAATGAAAGAACTTTGTCAAAATCCATAACGGATAACTACGGAAATTACTCAATTTCTGGTAAAGTAAATATTTTAGAACCAATAGATTT
>CAMDGP010000283.1 GCA_945897765.1 Chitinophaga pinensis | reverse complement strand
TCGACATCAAGGATTAACAATTTAATTGCCTTTAATTGTTTCTTGAATTTTTCAGGTTTGAACATCGGTTTGAAAAGGAGGGAAAGTAAGTCTACTTCGTATTCTTCACAGATTGCTTGTAAGTCAAACATACTCAAATCGAGCACGTTATCTGCATTCAAGTCATTTAGAAATTCATTGAAATCAACACCGAATTTGGCACAAAGACCTTTGATATTTTGTTCTAAATGCATTTTAAATCATGTTATAACCAACACTCGCAGCCACAGGTCGCAACTTATTAAACAACTGTTCGAATTCTTCGTAATTCAATTGCTGTGAAGCGTCAGATTTTGCCACTTTCGGATTCGGATGCGCTTCGATTAACAAACCGTCAATGCCCATTGCAACACACGCTTTCGCAAGATTTGGAATTCCATAAGCGTAACCCATTGCATGTGAAGGATCTAAGATGATTGGTAAATTGGTGTATTCTTGCAACCAAGCAACGCCACATAAATCTAAGGTGAAACGCGTTCCAGTTTCAAACGTGCGAATTCCTCTTTCACAAAGAATGACATTTTCATTTCCTCCTGAAAGCACAAATTCTGCTGCCTGAACGAATTCTTGTAAAGTTGTTCCGAAACCACGTTTAATCAGTACAGGCTTTTGTGTTTTTGCACAAGCACGTAAAATTCCTTGATCATACATAGCTTTTGCTCCTACTTGAATGATGTCGGTATATTCAATGATTTCATCGATATGTGTTGCATCGCGCGCTTCTGTAATTACGTTTAATCCGTAATCTTCACGCATTTTCGCCAATAATTTCAAACCGTCTAATCCCATTCCTTGAAAAGAGTAGGGGCTCGTTCTTGGTTTGTAGCAACCACCACGAAGTGTTGTTAATCCTAGTTTTACCAACAATTCTGCTGAAGAACGAATTTGCTCTTCGGACTCAACAGAACAAGGTCCACCGATTAAAATGGTATTGTTTGTTGAACCACCAATACTTGTATTTCCAAATTTTACAGTGCGTTTTTCGCTTTTGTATTTTTTGGAAGCCAATTGTATGTCATTTGGAAAAACCCATGATGCATCGGTAACAGATTCTAATTCGGCAGGAACATCTTTCATTCCAGAACCTGTAATTAAAACTTGCACGTCCTCACTTACAATGTGAAAAGCTTTGTGTTTCTCGGCAAGTACTGCTGCACTTTCTTTCGAAACGGAATTTTTGAGATGAATAATCATATTTCTCCTTTGATAAGGTGGACAAAATTAATAATTCCAACGGCATTTCCTTGCTTGTCAACAACTGGAAAATACATTACTGGAAAATTACATTTTTTAATCAATTGCAAAAGTTCTACAACCGTTGATTTTGCTGTAATTTTTATCGGATTTGAATTGATAAGATCTTGTGGAATTATTTCACTTGGCATTTCTATTTTACGCAATAATGCTTTTCGAATGTCAGCACTTGAAACGATACCTTTGAATTGATTGTTTTGATCGAGCATTAATGTGAATCCGAAATTGCCTTTTTCGACTGCTTCCAAAATGGATTTAGTTGTACACGTTTCGATGTAATCCTTTGGGCATTCTTCCAACGGAATCATGAAATCACCAACAGTATAATGCGATTCGATTTCACGTTTAGTTAGGTTCATCAAGGCGTGACCAATACTTGGGGCATTGAATAAATACGAACCTGAAACCGAAGAGCTCACACCCATGTTTCTCAGAATGAAGGAAACTTCGCCATTTACGCCTCCATCGACATGAATGGATTTGTTAGGATATTTAGCTCTGAATTGACGTATTTTAGAAAAATTCACTTTATCGAAAACGCCTCCACTTTGACCTGGAATCGTTGCCATGATTAAGATAAAATCAAAATTTTGGTACGCATCAAAAACAGTAATTGGGGTAGGAGTGATGACAGCCAAACCTTTTCTACCAGTTATATCAGCTGGAATTTCAAGGGGAGTTTTTAAATCTTCAAATTGAAACGTTAGGTATTCAACTGGATGCTTACGCAACAAATCCCAGTATTTTTCGGGTTCATTGGTGATGATGTGTAAATCAATTGGTAGCGTGCACCATTCACGGATTTTCTGAATATCTGTAAAAACATTCAAATCATCGTTGCAATCTACGTGTAATAAATCAACTTGATGTGCAACTAAATCCGCAATGACTTCGTGCAGTGATCTTATTTTGTCACTATATATGGACGCTGAAATTTTCATTATTTTTTGGTGGAATTAGTTAAAGTCTATTTTTAGTTTGATCTAATTTGAGAAATAAATTATTGAATTATACAAATCAAGGATTAATAAATATGTTAGGTAAAAACCATCTTTTTAGTATGTACAAATTTACTTATTGTTTTGTGAAGGTAATTTAGAATTGTTATTTGATGATACCAAAAATATCATTTCTTTAAAAACTAGTTTATGTAACGAAAAACAATGTTTTAATCTTGCGAAAAATAATTACTAATTAAATTCAGTCGTTTAATTTCATAAATTAAATTCGATGGTAAAATTTCTTTTTTTAAACTATTGAATGAAAGAATATTTATGCTTTTTAATTCTTTTAATACTTGATAAAAACTCATCGAATCTAGCTCTTTAGATAATAGTATTTTTTCATCTAACGATAATTCTAGTTTTGGCCATAATAAAGACCAGTTTTTCAGATTTAAAAGTAAGGAATCAATCGCTGAATCTAAAGTGCGGATTGTTAAATCGCTTGAAAGTTGTGACAGAATCAACGAATTATTTTTTTGATAATCATTGAAACTTTTAATTAAATTAAACGAATCTAACTCGTTAATTTTAAATAATTTAAAATTAATATTTGTTTCAATTGATAGAGCTCGACAAATTTCTACTAATTGTTTCAATTTAACCTTTCTAGCTTGTAATAACTGTGGAATAAATGCCTTTGCTATCAATTGCTGATGTAGCTCAAACAATTGCTGTTCGAGTGCTTCATCAGCTGAATCAAATTCGTCAAGTTTTAGTAGCGTTTCAGCTTCTTTAATTGACACCGCCTTT
>CAMDGP010000282.1 GCA_945897765.1 Chitinophaga pinensis | reverse complement strand
CAAGTGATACAAATCATGAAGATAGGAAGAACTTCCGTTTTTTAAAATTTCAGTTGATTCGTTCGCGATTTTATCTAAATCGAATGTTGAATTAAATGTTTCATTTTCGTTGTCATAAGGTTCATAAATTAATGCTCCTTGTGCATTTTTACCTACAAATGACAATCTATCCAATGCGCTAATTTCTCTGGGATTTATTCCTTTTTGGATGAGTTTTCGATCCAGTAAAAGTCGTCCCCAACCATCTGGAATTGAATCATTGAATACTCCAAATAATCCGTCAAAAGGTTCTTTTGGGCAGGTAATTATTTCATCTCTTTTTTTTAGTTTGATTGGAGAAATATCTATATTCCGTTCTAAAAATGAATGAGTAAACTTAAAAAACAAGGATTGATTTTGCTCAACTAACGTTCCTACCTCCATTACTGAAGCACCGAAATCTAAAGAAACTTTTATTTTTGAAACACTCATTTTTATTCTCTAAATAGTTTCTCGATTTCATCTAGATTGTTCGGAATAAATAATTTTTCAAACTCCTCCAGTCTGTTCAGAATGAATGCAATTCGCAATAAGGACTCTAATGAAATTTGTCCGCTTTTTTCAAATCGTTTGTAACTACCGAATGACACATTTGAACGTTCTGCTAATTCTTGCTGGGAATATTTTTTCTGCTTGCGCAAAAATTTAACTCTTTGAGCCAGTAGATGGCGCATCTCATAAGGATTTTTTTCAACAGAAAACGAAATCATATTAGATTATATATTAGCCAAATTTAAACATTTTTAAGTAATATAGCTAATATGTTAATCTTTTTTACCTTCCAATCCAAAGTGATGGATTCAAGCTTTTCGTCAAACCACTTGCCACGGAATGCACCTCAAAGTGACAAATTGAAATATTACCATCTTCTGGTTGCAACACTCCTATTGATTGTTTGGATGAAACTTGTGAGCCTGCTTTTACATACGTTTCTTGTAAGTTACTGTAAACTGTACGATAAGAACCATGTTTGATGATAACCACTTTTCCTGCGCCAGTGATGCTAAAAACGCTAGTAACCTCACCTTCAAAAACAGCTCTTACAGTTGAACCTTTAGAACAGGTAATATCGATTCCATTGTTATTTGTAGTAACACCTTTCAGTGTTGGATGCGCATTTACACCATAGCGTTCTGTGATGCTTCCATTTCCAACAGGCCAAGCCAAGCGACCTCTATTGCCTTCAAAACTTCTACCGATCGCAGATCCTTCTGGTGATTCTTTATAAACGTATTCTGGTTTCTTTTCTGGTACATCATCTATAATTGGAGTGGGTTCTCTTTCTACCGTAGTGTTAGTTTTTGGTTTATCTCCAGACTTTTTAGCCTCGTTTGCTTTGCGTTTCTTTTCTTCAGTGGCCTTACGTTTTTTCTCTTCTTCTTTTCGTTGACGTTCTGTTTCAGCAGCAATTTCATTTTTGATTGCTGAATCAATTTTACGTTTTAATTCTTGTTTTTTACGCTCATCCACTTGTAACTGATCGTATAGCTTTTGTTCTTCTTTTTTGAACTTTCCGTAAGAAATCTCTTTAGTGACTTTATCTTTTTCTATCTGTGTACGTTCTTTCTTTTTTTCTTCCATCGCCAAGACTTTAGTGTCTTTTTCTAGGCTGATGCTTTTAATTTCTTTGTCAATTAATTGCTGGTGTTGTTTGATTAAAGCTCTTTGTTTTAATTGAATTCCAGCTGCTTTTTTCAAATAGCTATTGCGTTTTATTGCCTCATTATAATTATTCGCAGAAAGAATAAACATAATTTTTCCATAATTATTTCGGCGTTTGTAAGCGTAAATAATCATTGATTTATACTGTCGCTTTAAGTCTTCAAGTCGTTTGTTCAAGCGATTGATTTCATGTTTTTTCTCAATCATTTTGATTTCAGCTACACGTACTTGATTGTCGAAAATACGAACTAACGCCTCACGGCTTTTAATTTGATTATCAATCAATCGCAACTCGTTCAAAGAAGCTTCTGTATTAGATTTTACTTTGTTTAGCAAACTTTTAGTGTTCGCAATTTTCTTCTCTAACTTTTGTTGCTCGCGTTTTAATTGGGTGCTTGTTCCTTGTGAAAAAGCAAAAACGGAACTGCATAAAACCAGTAAAAGATTAATTACATTTTTCATATTTTTCTGGAATAATGATTAATAATTCTTGAGGCTCATCTACCTCCACTTTCTCGTATTCAAGCTTGATGAGCATTACATTTCGCGGGGTTATGATTTTAATTACCACTTCATACGGTACATTTATATTTTTAACCAGTTTTCGAGAGTTATATTCCACAACAATTTCTGTTGAATCACTTGGGCTAATAATTGTTGTTTTACTCAAGTTCTTTGCATCTTTTGACAATATATAATTAATTATAATGTCTTCTTTTGGTTTGCGATCCAAGCGTTTTCTTTCGCGTTTTTTGTGTGAAGAAATGCTGTAATTATAAGGGTCGTGAACTATAAAATACTTTTGGTCAACGTTGTAATCTAAAGGTCTGCCTAAAAATAGTTCTTCAATATTTTGGTACGTAAAATCGATTCCAAATTTTTCTTTGATGTAAGATAGTGTTTCGCGTTCAAAACATTTATCACGTTTGTTAACCACAATAATAGAATCTGTTGTAATCATCGCCGTTACAATTGGAATCTTTGCGTAGGTGATTATAGCGTTCACAGCGCTATCCGTTACAATTTTAAGTGATGTCTTAAATGAAATATTTGTGGAAGTATCTTTAAAATCAACACTTAATTTAGAATAAAAAGTTTTAGGTTTAACTAATGCTAAACTATCCAAAACGGCTACTAATTCTTTTTCTTTTCGCTTTTGTAATTTTTCAGCTACAACTATTTCTTCTGTCATTTTTCGAGCACATGAAAACAACAAGCTTGATAGAAGAAGTAGTGAAAGGAAACTAAAATTTCGGTTCATAATAGGTTTTAGTTTGAATTTTTTTATCAAGTGATTGATTGCTCGAACCTGCTAATTTAGCTTTGTTCCAGTATTCAAGTGCTTTCTCTTTATCTTTTAAAAAGA
>CAMDGP010000281.1 GCA_945897765.1 Chitinophaga pinensis | reverse complement strand
AGTATAAACGCAACAATTTGGCTACTCGTGAGTGAAGATGCGAAAATTCCGATTGCAACAAATACAGCTCCAAGCAAAATCAAACCGATGTAAGAAGTGAAAGTTGCTCCGCTATCAATAATTCCAATTGGTTTCCCCAGATTATACATCGTAATGTAATAAACGATTGTTGGAATAATTGCAATAATTAACAATGTCACCCCTGCGAAATATTTTGCGAGAATCATTCCCAAGTCAGAAATTGGACGTGTTAATAATAATTCAATGGTGCCAGTTCGTCTTTCTTCAGCGATCGAACGCATCGTAATTGCCGGAATTAACACCAAGAAAATTACGGGAGAAAGGTTGAAAAATGGAATCATATCCGATTCTGCTCCCTCTAGAAGGTTGGTATTATAAGATAAAACCCAATGAAATAAACCCGAGGCAATCAGGTAGATAACAATAAAAACATAGCCAATGATAGAGCTCAAGAAGCTATTTATTTCTTTAAAATAAAGTGCGCGCATGTTAAAATTTAAGCCATCAAAATTATTGATTTCAAACGAGATAATGGTTTTTAAGTTTTCAGTCGCTAAATGTTGATTACGAAACTTATTTGTAAAACGCTAAAATGAAAGAATTGGTGTAAAATTATTTGGCTACGTTATTAAAAATTTCATCTAAAGCCTTCTTCAATTCATCGTTTAAAAATTACTACTTTTGAAAATAATTTTATTTACATGTCCCTCGAAGAACAAATCCGTCAGCAATTTCAAGAATCACAGCTTGTTTTGGAGCAATTTCAAACAGCAGAAAATTTTTCTAAAATCGCTGAAGCAATTCGATGGATGAGTGATGCAATTAATTCGGGCAATAAAATCATTAGTTGTGGTAATGGTGGTTCAATGGCTGATGCGATGCATTTTGCAGAAGAATTGAGTGGTCGTTTTCGTGGTGACAGAACAGCCCTTGCTGCTATTTCAATTTCAGATCCAACACATATTAGTTGTGTCGCAAATGATTATGGTTATGATTTTATCTTTTCTCGTTATTTAGAGGCAATTGGAAAATCAGGCGATATCTTGCTAGGAATTTCAACTTCAGGAAATTCGGTAAACGTAATTCGTGCTGTGGAAATTGCGCAAAAACTAGGGATGAAAACCATTGTTTTAACAGGAAAAGACGGAGGTAAATTGGCGCATTTAGCTGATTTAGAAATTCGTGCACCTCATTCAACTTATGCTGACCGAGCTCAAGAAATTCACATTAAAGTGATTCATAATTTTATTTTGGGAATTGAGAATTTGGTAAAATAGTTTCGATGAGTCTCATTTCTAATTTAAAAGCATTAGTTTCATTTTAGCAAGATTTCAAATTCTATTAAATTAAAATCTTAAATTTGTTCAACGCTTAAAAACGTTACCATCATCATTCAAAATAACTTGAAATTCATGAATAGAATTGACTTTTCTAACTATTCGTTTAAAACCATAAAAACGGAATCTAAAAATGAACCGACTTTTGAAACGGCAGAAAAAATTACGCTGAAGCCAAGTTATACCAAAGAAGATACTGCTGATTTTATTCATACGAATTGCCGATCGGGTTTTGCGCCTTTTTTAGGTGGACCTTACGCTTCAATGTATGTTTCAAAACCGTGGACCATTCGTCAATACGCTGGATTTTCAACAGCTGAAGAATCAAATGCATTTTATAGAAGAAATCTTGCAGCAGGTCAAAAAGGACTTTCTGTAGCTTTCGATTTGGCAACACATAGAGGTTATGATTCTGACCATGAACGTGTAGTTGGCGATGTTGGAAAAGCTGGTGTAGCAATCGATTCCATCGAGGATATGAAGATATTATTCGATCAAATTCCACTTGACGAAATGTCAGTTTCTATGACGATGAACGGTGCAGTTTTACCGATTATGTCCTTCTACATTGCAGCTGCAATTGAACAAGGTGTGGATGTTTCTTCTTTAGCAGGCACGATCCAAAATGATATTTTAAAGGAATTTATGGTACGAAACACGTACATTTATCCTCCAACACCATCAATGCGAATTATAGCGGATATTTTTGAGTTTACTTCTCAGAAAATGCCCAAATTCAACTCGATATCGATTTCGGGTTACCACATGCAAGAAGCTGGAGCGACAGCTGCAATTGAGTTGGCATATACATTAGCTGATGGTTTGGAATACATTCGAACAGGTTTAAAAGCAGGTTTGAAAATTGATGAATTTGCGCCTCGTTTAAGTTTCTTTTGGGCTATCGGAATGAATCACCACATGGAAATTGCAAAAATGCGCGCAGGTCGTTTGTTGTGGTCGAAATTGGTACAAGAATTCAATCCAACAAGTCAGAAATCTTTGGCTTTGCGCACACATTGTCAAACATCGGGTTGGTCATTAACAGAACAAGATCCTTTTAATAACGTTGCTAGAACTTGCATTGAAGCATTAGCAGCAGCATTGGGTGGAACACAATCTTTGCACACAAATGCATTGGATGAAGCCATTGCTTTGCCTACAGATTTTTCTGCGCGAATTGCTCGAAATACACAAATATATTTACAGCAAGAAACAGGGATAACACGTTTCATTGATCCATATGCAGGTAGTTATTATGTGGAGACCTTGACAAATGAATTGGTGAACGAAGCTTGGAAATTGATTCAAGAAGTCGAAGAATTGGGAGGAATGGCGAAGGCTATTGAAACAGGAATTCCAAAAATGCGCATTGAAGAAGCTGCGGCGAGAAAACAAGCACGCATAGATTCAGGAAAAGATATTATCGTCGGCGTGAATCGCTTCGAACACAATGAAGCTTCACAAATTGAGATATTAGAAGTTGACAATGCAAAAGTGAAAGATTCTCAAATCAAACGTTTGCAAGATGTAAAAGCCAATCGCAACAATCAAAACGTAAAAGTATTATTGCAAGAATTGGAAGATGCTGCCCGAAATTCAAATGGAAATTTATTAGAAATTGCTGTTCGTTGTGCACAAGCGCGTTGTACTTTGGGTGAAATTTCAACTGCACTTGAAAATGTTTATGGGCGTTATACAGCGACTATTCGTTCAAT
>CAMDGP010000280.1 GCA_945897765.1 Chitinophaga pinensis | reverse complement strand
CCTGCAGGAATTGTTCCAATTTTAGCTTTATGGATAATTATATTTTTCGTCGCATTCACTTTCCCAGGTTCATAAGAGAAGGAAAAGGCAACTGCATCAGAAGTTCCTAAACCATCAAAATTCTTCCATTGAAAAACGCGTGCTGGCGTATGGTTTTTAACAAAATAATAGTCGCGATAGCTTGCATTTCTGATTCTAAAGTCAACAATTATATCTTGAAAATCGCTAGAACTAACATTTTCGAAAGAAACCTTCAATGGCAAAAGAGGAGAAGAAGGAATGGCGATTGGAGGTGAAATCAAATCTAATCCGCCATCAAAATAGAAAATATAGTTGAAATTACCCATGTAAGCAACTTCCGCTCGCTTGGTAGGATATTCCGATTGAGATGCTTCATTGATTGCAAATTGTAAGCGATTCACTGTAATAATTGCATCTTCTTTGTCGTCACCATCTATGTTTGCTTTGTAAATTTTGAGTGTGTATTTTTCTGAAGGATCGATTTTTAAAGTCGATTCAACGTGTCTTTTTGCGTAAGCTTCAAGCGATTGTGGTTTGTCAGGTAATTCATTTTCCGAGATAATATTTTTTGGTTTTTCATTGTTCTCACAAGAAAAAAGTAAAACTGGGAATACAAATAGAAATAATTTATTCATGGTGCAAATTTAGATTTTTTTCAACTGAGAAGCTTTTCATTTTGAAAGTAGTTTAAAGGAATTGTTTTGTTTAATAACTAATAAACGAATTTAATAACAATGAGGAGATTTAAAAGCAATCAAATGCTTAACTTCGTGCATCAAAAATTCAATCTATGTCAAAAGAAGTTTTTATTATTTCAGCTGTTAGAACACCAATGGGTTCTTTTATGGGTGCATTTTCTGCAATTCCAGCAACGGTTTTAGGTGCAACAGCAATTAAAGGTGCTCTTGAAAAAGGAAACATTGATGCGTCAATAATCGATGAGGTATTTATGGGTAACGTTCTTCAAGCTGGAGTTGGTCAAGCGCCTGCTCGTCAAGCTGCATTGGGAGCTGGTTTAGGTCAAAATGTACCTTGTACCACTGTAAATAAAGTTTGTGCTTCTGGAATGAAAGCTATTATGTTTGGAGCTCAATCAATTATTGCTGGTGATAATCACGTAGTTGTTGTTGGTGGAATGGAAAATATGTCAATGACTCCGCATTATGTTGCTGGTAGAAACGGTACTAAATTCGGAAACATAACCATGTTAGACGGAATCACAAAAGATGGTTTATTAGACGTTTACAGCAAAGTTCCAATGGGTAATTGCGCAGAGTTATGTGCAAAAGAACACAATATTACACGTGAAGACCAAGACAATTTTGCAATTACATCTTACACGCGTTCAGCAGAAGCTTGGAAAGCAGGACGTTTTGATAATGAAATCGTACCAGTTGCTGTACCACAAAGAAAAGGAGATCCTGTAATGGTTTCTGAAGATGAAGAATACAAAAACGTTTTTTTAGATAAAATCCCAGGATTGAAACCAGCTTTTGACAAAGAAGGAACAATTACTGCGGCAAATGCTTCAACCTTAAACGATGGTGCTTCTGCATTGATTTTAGCATCCAAAGAAGCGGTAGAAAAATATGGTTTGTCCCCAATTGCTAAAATCGTTTCCTATGCTGATGCAGCACAAGCGCCAGAATGGTTTACTACTGCACCTTCTTTAGCAGTTCCAAAAGCATTAGCGAAAGCAGGTTTACAAACTTCTGATATTGAATATTGGGAATTGAACCAAGCGTTTTCAGTAGTTGGATTAGCAAATATGAAAATTCTAGGTTTAGATCCTTCTAAAGTGGATGTAAACGGTGGAGCTGTTGCTTTAGGTCACCCGCTTGGAAACTCAGGTTCACGTGTAATTGTAACATTAATAAATGTTTTGAAACAAAACAATGCGAAAATTGGTGGTGCAGCGATATGTAATGGTGGAGGTGGAGCTTCTGCAATGATTATCGAAAGCATCTAATCAAAATAAATTAATTTGGAAGGACTGGAGCAATTCAGTTCTTTTTTTTGTATCTTCTTTTTCTTGTTTCAACCCAAGTTTGCCTTATTCTAATCTTCTTAACCAGTATTAGTTAATTTAATATTGAACTTACATAAATTCTTTTTCCGTGATGGCAATTTTGAAGTAGATTACAAAATTCATCCAAAAGAAGATTTATTTAAATGATTATTATCAGATTTTAAATTAGTTGTCGTCAAACTAAGCATAAAAAACAGACTCAAGGGAGTAAATGAAGGGGAATGTAAGAAGAAAAATGCCTTTTAGTATTTTAATTTCTAAAAACAACCCTACGGAATATGATTGCTATTACCATCGAATTCAAAGTTGAATAAACCATTAAAGCCAACAAAGTAATAATCATAGTAAACTTCGCACTGTACATAGATTTTGTACTTGCTAAAACTTCTCTTTTAATCTCCTCCGGATTTTTATTCTCCATTGCAGGATTTGTAGTCTGAATTTCTTTTATCGTCTTAGGGTTGGATAATCTCAATTCTATTTCCTGGATTTTCTTTTCGTTAAATTCAGGATAAATTTTTTCGTAATAGAAATACAGAAATATACTGACAATTAGTGTATAAGGAACTCCTGCAAGCATTCCATTTTTTACATCGTTTAATAAATTACTTTCTACTTCTTTGCGTTTAATTTGAAATAAAGAGTAAGCAATTGCGGCGGTAAGTAAAAACATGTTAATGAACACAAAAAACTTTATGTTGTCAACTGAGAAATTGATGGCTAAACCTAACATTTTCAACACAATCCAAAAGAGTGCTGCACCAATACCAACTTTTACTGGAAGCTTCATTAGCTATTCATTGAAATCAAAAACTCTTCATTAGAAATGGTATTCTCCATGTGTGATTTCATAAATTCCATTGCTTCAACAGGGTTCATATCAGCTATAAATTTACGAATCAACCAAATACGTTGTAACACATCTTTTCCAACTAATAGATCTTCTCTTCTTGTTCCAGAAGCAGTTATGTCAATTGCTGGGTAAATTCTTCTGTTTGAGATTTTACGATCCAATTGTAATTCCATATTACCCGTTCCTTT
>CAMDGP010000279.1 GCA_945897765.1 Chitinophaga pinensis | reverse complement strand
GGAGTTGAATTCCGTTTACGATTATTCAATTGCTGCAGCAAAAAAAGAAATCGAAGCAAATGATATCAACAAACTTAAAAAATATGTAGTTGACGAGCCAAATGGAATTATTTATCAATCAGAAGTTATGGGTCAAATTCAATACCATTTCATGTATTTCTTAATTGGTGAAGAAGAGTCTTATTATTTTCAAAATGTAAAAGGTCCAACTTACGATTTAGAATCTACAAAAGTGATGTACAATGCTGCTAAAGCTAGTAAAATCAAATAAAAACAGTTAAGTTAAGTTAAGTTAAGTTAAGTTAAGTTAAACCGACAATCTTCTGATTGTCGGTTTTTTTGGTTCAATTTTTTGAAACTTCGTAAACAAAAAAAACGCTATCCAAATTTGAATAGCGTTTTTTTTCTTTTTTTTCTTTTTATCTTTCGTTAATATCCGTATAATTTCTAGACGTTTTACCAATGTAAATCTGACGAGGGCGACCAATTGGTTCTTTATTCTCAGTCATTTCTTTCCATTGAGCAATCCATCCTGGAAGACGACCTAATGCAAACATAACAGTAAACATTTCAGTTGGTATTCCTAATGCTTTGTATATGATTCCTGAATAGAAATCTACATTCGGATATAAGTTTCTTGCTTTGAAGTACTCTTCCTCTAATGCATATTTCTCTAGTTTCTTAGCAATTTCTAATAATGGATCATTTACACCTAATTTTTCCAACACATCGTCACAAGCTACTTTAATGATTTTCGCACGAGGATCGAAGTTTTTGTAAACTCTGTGTCCGAATCCCATTAAGCGGAATGGATCTTCTTTATCTTTCGCTTTAGCAACCCATTTATCAACGTTTCCGCCATCGTTATGGATTTGCTCTAACATTTCAATTACTTCTTGGTTAGCACCTCCGTGAAGTGGACCCCAAAGTGCAGAAATACCTGCAGAAACAGTAGAATATAAATTTGCTTGAGATGAGCCTACGATACGAACTGTAGAAGTAGAACAGTTTTGCTCGTGGTCAGCATGTAAAATCAATAATTTGTTCAATGCGCTTACAACAACTGGATCAATTTTATAATCTTCAGTTGGCATAGCAAACATCATATACATGAAATTCTTACAATAATCGAATTCATTTCTTGGATACATGAATGGATGACGCATTGAATTTTTATAAGCCCAAGCTGCCAATGTTGGTAATTTCGCAATCAATCTATGAATTGTCAAGTCTTTTGCCTCAGCACTTCTATTTGGATCTAAAGATTCAGGGTAGAAAGTAGAAAGTGAAGAAATCATTGACGACAAAACACCCATTGGATGTGCTTTTGCAGGATATGCTTCAAAAAACTGTTTCATGTCTTCGTGAACAAGTGTATGTTTTTTAATTGTATCTTCAAATGATTTTAATTGAGAAGCTGTTGGCAATTCACCATATATGAGAAGATATGCAACTTCAATGAACGAAGCTTTCTCCGCTAATTGCTCAATTGGATAACCTCTGTAATGTAAAATCCCTTCTTCTCCATCTAAAAACGTAATCGCGCTTTTTGTTGCTCCAGTATTTTTGTAACCTGTATCTAAAGTTACATAGCCTGATAAATCTCTTAATTTAGAAATATCAATTGCTTTTTCATTCTCAGTTCCAGTAATAACAGGCAGTTCATAAACCTTACCGTCTAACTCAATCTTTGCTATTTCACCCATAAGTGGTTTTTAATTTGTTGTTTAAACAATGTCGACTCTAAAATTAACCAAAGAATTTGAATCTCAAACAAATCATTTAGATATTTTGATTTGAACTAAATTTTTAACTGAATTTTAATGATTAAAATCGGTTTTTGTAACATTTCAATAATACATACAAAATGAAATACATTTTAAATTATTGTTTTTAAAACCGGATATTTTGTTTTTGATAAATCTTATAATTTTTCGCTCAGCTTATGTTTAAGGAAAATCGTAAATTCGCAATTCAAAATAAATTGATGATTATGTGTAAAATGATGATTGCTTTGTCTTTGTTTTTATCAACAGGGATTTCAATAGCTCAAAAAACAACAGAGCCTAAACCTAATGCTCCAATTAACTGGTATTTAAAAGATCCGAAAAAAGATAAAGTTTATGGTGTTGGTGCTGAGAAAGCTTATGAGTTATTAAAAGGTAAAACAGCTAAAGAAATAATAGTTGCTGTTATTGATAGCGGTGTTGAAACAGATCATCCTGATTTAAAAGATGTTATTTGGGTGAACAAAGGTGAAGTCCCGAATAACGGAATTGATGATGATAAAAACGGATACATCGACGATGTGCATGGTTGGTCATTTTTAGGAGGTGCTGGAGGCGATATTGATAGTGAAGCTTTAGAATTGGCAAGAATGGTTCGTGCTGAAAAGAACTATTTCGCAGGTAAAACAGTAAGTGATGTTCCTGCTTCGGATAAAGAACGCTACGATAAGTATGTTAAAATGAAAGCTGAATTAGAGCAAGAAAATGCTAAAAATCAACAACAATATCAAAGTGTGATGATGATGGCTGGTTACATTAACAATGTAAAGGCAGCTTCAAATGGTGTTTTTGACAAAAAAACAAATAAAGCTTATGTTCCAAAGGATGAAATGGAAACAAAAATCAAGAAAAGAATTGGAGCTGTAATGTTAGTTTATCCACCTGCAACATTGGATAAAGAAATTAATAATGCAACAGAAACTTTCGGGAATTTAATTAAAATGAATAGTTTGGATGTGGATAGTATTCGTCGCGTTTTAGTGGGTGATAATCCGCAAGATATGACAGAACGTTACTACGGTTGTAATCGCTATGAAGGTCCTGATGCATTTCATGGAACACACGTCGCAGGAATTATTGCAGCAACCAGAGGTAATGGGATTGGAATTGAAGGTATTGCTTCAAATGTAAAAATTATGGTTGTAAGAGCAGTTCCAAATGGTGACGAACGCGATAAAGATGTTGCAAATGCGATTCGCTATGCGGTTGATAATGGAGCAAAAGTGATTAATATGTCATTTGGAAAATATTACACTCCAAACAAACAAGTCGTTGATGAAGCAATTTTGTATGCAAAAAGTAAAGACGTTT
>CAMDGP010000278.1 GCA_945897765.1 Chitinophaga pinensis | reverse complement strand
AAGATTTTTCAAGTTGTCTTCGTGGCTTATACTCAAATTATCTAGTCTATATGTATAATCAAATTTAAAAAGAGGTTCATCTTTATCTTGTTCTCTATCTTCTATAACTTGACTTTCTAAATAGGTTTTCAGCCTTTTCATCATAAACTCGTATGGATCAGAACCCCTTTTAGCTTCCCGATTGCAAACTTTACAGATTTCATCATTCAACATTTCTTCCATAACTGCTTTTGAAGGAACATTATTAGGAAGCGGAATAGCATTATTTAATAAATCTGCTTTGGCTTTTTTCTCGCCCTCTATAATGCCTTTTTGTTTGTCAAAAGCCGATTGAAGTTCTCTTCTAGTTTTGCTATGTGTGGATACTTTTTCTGCAAACTCTTTATGAAAGGATTCGAAATTTACTAAAATCCAATTTTCATCAAACAGAGAAGTTGTGTAATTTTCATCAATTTTACTATTTAAATCTGATATCTTTTCTTCTGTGCTTTTTATGCGTTTATTAATTGTTTGGAGTGCCTCAGCATTATCAACATACTTTTCTGCCTCTTTGATGTTCTTTTCAAGTTTAGTTTTTTCTTCTTCTGTTGAATTTATATGTATACTTAGCCTCTTTTCCTCTTTTTCTAAGTGTGAAATTTCACTTTCTAATATATTGTAAGCTTTTTGGTTTTTTTGGTTAAGTTTTGTTGACTGATCTACAGCACTCTCAGCTTTTTCTCTTAAAAAAGCTCCTTTTTCTGTATATTTTTCGAGATGTCTGGCGTCAGAAAACAGATTAATTAAATTTGCAAGTGCTTCTTCGTTTTCAAAAACATTAAGTTCTGTTTCCCCTTTAAACATTGAATACTTTCGAATTTGAAAAGGAAATATTCTATCAAGTAGAACTTGACCATTTATTGGAATTCTCTGCCCAGTAGTTGAATCAGTTTCTTGCCCTTCAAAAATAAAATTTGATGTTTCAATTTCGTTTGTATTAGATTTATGAACAGTAAAACTTCTGGTAATTGTATATTCATTATTGTATTGTTCAACTGTCATAGATGAGCTTACCTTAAAACTATCTTCAAGTGCGATTTCTTTTAGCTTTTTAGCTGAAACTAAATTCTCCAAATCATTATTAATCCCATTAAATAGCCAATCAACTGCTTCGTAAAATTTGGTTTTACCTTCATTATTTTCCCCCAAGATAATATTCAAGCCATCTTCAAACTGGAATGTGTTTACCCCATAGTAACAGATAAAATTTTCAATTTGTATTTTCTTTATAATCATATCGCAGTATTTAAAAATTGAAGAATGCTGTTTCTTAATTCATTATCAGTTGCAGAAGGTGATTTTTCCAACCCTTCTATAATTAATGCAATTGCTTTCACTATTGGAATATCAGAATTGAGAGCTTCCCTTACTGTTGTAGGAAGGTCTTCATTTCTTAACTCATACTTACTTTCAAGTAGCTCGTGTGTTAAAAAATTTTTGAGTATATCGTCTTTTCTTGCCATAGAATATTTTTATAAATCGTTAAGGTTTAAGTTGTAGTAGTCCAAAATGCTTTTCATTGTTTCATATGTGTCGGTTTTATTCATTGCCAGATTAGCAAAGTCAACTACTCTTTCAAGCTCTTTCTTTACCAAACCTTTTTCCATTTCAAAAGTATTTTCATCTGAAATTTCTGGAACAACAACTAAATCATGAATAGTTGCGTGAATTTTATCTTTGTGCAATCGTAAAACCCTTCCTCTTCTTTGTATAAATTGTCTTGGATTTCCTGTACTTGCACAGAAAATCGCCAATTCGGAACGAGGTACATCAACACCTTCGTCCAAACATTTCATAGAGGTCAATACGTGAATGTTACTTTCTTCAAAGTTTTTTAAGATCTCCTCACGATTAGCAGAATTTGCAGTAAACTGCTCCACCATTACAGAATCATCAGTTTGGCTGACCGCTTTAGTATATAAGTTAATCAACCTGCTTTCGTCCTCTGTTTCAACGCTAAAATCCGTTTCGTCAAAATTTGCTTCTATGCCCTCAGGTACATATATCAATGTATATTTCAGATTCTTGCGTTTATCAAATTCACTTCTTAGAATTGCTTTGAATACGTCTAATTTATTGGCGGCTTTGTGAATGATTCGTTTTCTTTCTAGGAGTTTCTTTTCAATTTCAGGAGTACTTCTGAAATTCCCTGTTTCTTTATCAAATAAACCCATTCGCAACAATTGAAGAGAAAGTTCCTTGTACTTTTCCATCTCTTGTTCTGTCAGCTTTACGATGTGTGGGTGATAAGTGTATTTACACAACCAGCCAATATTTAACGCTTCTTCCATTGAATACGAAACAATATAAGGTGGCTCATCATTGAAAAACTCTTGAATGGCCTGATTACCTAATTCATCAAATTTTCTGTTTGGTGTTGCAGATAGGCCAATTCGTTTTACTAGATGAATGTTTGGGAGCAATCTTAAAAGTCCTTGAGAACCCAAATTGTGTGTTTCATCAGCAATTAAAATAGTGTCTTTAGGAAGTTGAGTAAAGTAGGTTTGAAACTTTGGTCTTGGTAAAGAAGCATAAGTAACAATTACAATATAAGAAGTGTCAATCAGCTTTGCAGCCGTATTGAAAAATGCAAGATTTTTGTCCCAATTCTCTTTTGAACTGACTGTTATGATATTTTTGAAGTTGAATTTTGAACATTCCTTTTTCCATTGTTCTACTAATGCAGTTGTTGGAACTGTTATAATTGCTCTGTAAATTCCAGTTTTCTTAAATTCACTTAGCAGACAGTTGAGCGATGTAATCGTTTTGCCTGTCCCTGTTGCCATTGCAAACAATCCTTTGTAATTATTTGCAACCCAGCTATTGTAAGCATTAATTTGATATTCTCTTGCACCCTCTGAATACGGAAATCTAGGTGTTTTTCTGATTATTTCAATGTCACTGAAAAGTTTAGTAATTGTTTTTTTCAACTTTACATTTGAAATCAAGCTTTGTTTCTTTTTTAGAAGTTCTCCCTCTTGAACAATAAGTTCTTCAATGCTTTTTTTGCCAAACCTATCTCTGATAGCAACTTCAATTTCGTTAGAAGATAAATAATCAACTTCATCATCTCTCTCATTAAAATAGT
>CAMDGP010000277.1 GCA_945897765.1 Chitinophaga pinensis | reverse complement strand
GCTTGCTCTTAGTTTGTGTAACAATTAGTTATTTCATTCTCAATCCTAAAAAACAGAAGCCCCTTCCAATTATCAATCCAAAAGATTTGAATGAAGAAATGGTAGACCCCGAACTTCTGAGAATAGGTCAAGGCCATCAAATTGGTGATTTTAAATTTCAAAATCAAAATAAGAAGACTATTACGCAAAAAGAAATCAATGGGAAAGTATTTGTTGCTGAATATTTTTTTACAACCTGTCAAAGTATCTGCCCCTTAATGAACAAGCAAATGCAGCGAATTCAAGAGAAATTTAAAGGAAATGAAAACTTAAAAATTCTAAGCTTTACGGTTGATCCTGCTATTGACAACACTGATGAGCTAGAGAAATACGCAAAAGAAATGAAAGCTAAAAACGGACAATGGCATTTTCTTACAGGACAAAAAGAAGAGCTATACAGTCTCGCTAGAAAATCTTTTTTCATTTTAAAGCCAGCCGAAGCGAAAAATTTAGGAGATGGAGGAAGTGATTTTATTCACACGAATAATTTTGTTTTAGTAGATCAAAAAAAAAGAATCCGCGGATATTATGACGGGACATCGGAAACCGAGGTGACACAATTAATAGAGGACATTTTCTTGCTATTAAATGAATAAGTATCTTTAAAGATACAAAAAAAAACTTTAAAGATAAATAGTAAAGAAAGTTTCAACTTCAAAAATTATATCTCATTTTCTTAATGATTAAAAAAGAAATCTCATAAAAAAACTAATAAATATCGAAAAATTAAAAGCTTTTCTGTAAAATTTTGAATAAGATTAAGTATCTAATTAATAAATGATTGTTAATAAATAAATCAAACAATTTTTTTATTTAATAAATATTAGTAACTTTGCATCTGAAAACTGTGGAGAACAGACACCACTTTAAAAAACGGGGCGTAACCGAAAAGCCTTAAAGAGTAGGGAAATTTTTAATATTAAAAAAATGAACAAATCAATGTCAATTTTTGTAGGAGTTTTATTTTCTGCATTATTACTTGCGAGCTGTGGAGGTTCAAAAACAGATGCTGCAAGCGGAGATGCTGCAAGCGGAGAAACTACTGAAGCACCAGTTACTGAAGCTGCAACCGAAGATGCTGCTGAAGCAACAGCTACTCAAGAAGCTGCTGAAGCGACAGCTACTCAAGAAGCTGCTAAAAAAAATTAAGTAGAGACTCTTTATCTCATTTAAAAAAAATTTAGTGGATTTAGGCCTTATTTAATAGGTTCTAAGTCCACTTTTTTTTTAGAAAATTTGAATTAAGTTTAAATACATTCAGGATTAAAAACTTAATTACTGTTTAACATAGCTTTTAAAAGTTTAGTTTGATTTTACACAATTGTGTATTAATCCAATGCAAAAGCATTATTATTTTTTAATTTTCTTTTGTTTTAAAAGCAGCGGTGTAATTGTTACATTTGAAATACTTCATATTGTTTTCGTTAAAGATTTCTTTTATTCTGCCCTACGCTTTTTTAGAAAATTCTTATTAATAATACCTTTGAGCTCTCTTAAGTTAAACTTGATATCAAAAACCCCTTTGATTAAACCCCAAAATAACATACGATTTTAACTGCTGTTAACAAAGAGTCACACAATTTTTTTTGTTTTAGTCTGCCCCCTGGCTCCTAAGTAAATTGGCCTGTCAATATGCCGTTTACGACAAGAAAGGGGATTAGGCAAACTATGTAGGTCAAAACAAATTGTGAGAAACATGTTTTTTTGTTGCACTAGAAAAAGTGTTAATCCAATATTTACTATAGAGGTGGGTCTCATGGCTGTGTTAATTTACCGCCTAAAAGAGTACCCTTGGTGTACCAAAATATTGAAATAGGGATGCCAGTCTTAATTCACTAAGCCTTTCTACTGATTTTCAAATACTAGCTAGAAGTACAGAGTATGTGGTAATTTCATTCTCGAAGACAGCGTACACTAAATCCATTAATCCAACTTGTACTACGATTCACTAGCGTTCCTAATCCATTTTCATCAAAGAATAAACTCACATAGGGTGTCGACTCACCAATGGGCGATTGATAAGCCCAATAACTAATTTGTGAACCAAGGCCGCCGCAACCAACATCCCTCCAACCCGCTGGATGAAAATTCAATCCAGTCGTATTCGACCCTAATTGACCATTGGTCCAACCTTCTTTACTAAAGGCATCTGAAAAACTCATGCCTGAAAAAAGTAAATGTTCTTCCAATTCTTTCCAGTCAGCTTCTTTAGGCAAGCGCCAGCCTTCAGGTGCAAGTCCACGAGCATCATTTAGGGCGAATGAATTATATAATTTCCCATAGGTTTTCACTACCACGGTACTATCTTCTATTCGGTCATTGTAATAACACCAAGCGGCTTGTTCATTAAATCCTGCTTCTCGCCATTCTTCAACAGATTGAGCTTGAAGAATTATATCACCATTGCGAAAAGTGGAAACAGTAAGATTTTCAGCCAACCAATTTTGAGCATCGACTTTAATCGATTGATTTGATCTAATTTGTTCTTCAAGAGAATTTATTTTTGCGTTTAGTATTAGTTTCTCTTCTTCATGAGCTGTTCTTTCAGAACTTAAAAAGAATAGCATACTATCCAAACGAATCGATAGATTAGCAATTTGTTCTTTTTTTGATTGGCTGTAGAGAACGTTAACACTCAAAATAAAAGCTATTAAAATAATTGATTTCTTCATGTTTGTTTTATTTATTCTTCATAAGTAATTAATACCCTGCGGTTAGCGCTTTTGTATCCATTTTTGCTAAGTTCTTCAGAAGTTTTTCCTTTACCTAATTTTTCGCATATAGCAAGATCTACCTTGTGCTTACCTTGAATTACTTTTAACTTTACAGAATGCGAACCAGCTGCTTTCATTTCTTTTGTTACCACTAAGCAAGTTAATGCAAAGTTACAAATTTCTGAGCCGCCACAAGAGAATAAGTTAATTTTCTCATATTTTTACTATTTTTCTAAAAATAAACAAAATATGTATAACATTCAATATTTTGTGGTAAAGCTATAAGATCTAATGTATAACTATTTCCGCAAATTCCAGACTTTAATTCCTTCATAAATCCAAATAATAGGAAGTATTAAGCAATAGTTGTAGAAT
>CAMDGP010000276.1 GCA_945897765.1 Chitinophaga pinensis | reverse complement strand
TCTTGTGCTGGAAGTGATGGTACAGCGACAGCGACAGCAATTAATGGTTTTGCTCCATATACTTATTCATGGAATACTAATCCACCTCAAACAACTGCTTCTATTTCTGGTTTACCTACAGGAACATATACAGTAGTTGTTGACGATGCAGGTACTTGTACACCCCCAGTTATCCAAACTGTAACCGTTGGACTTAGTAACAACGTACCTACAATAGTAGCAAACGATCCTGTAATATGTGAAGCTGGCTCCACAACCATTACAGCTTCTAATCCTGGGTCAGGAGGAACTTATTTATGGTCAACTGGTGAGACAACTCAGAGTATTGTAGTTTCTCCAACTGTAACTACAAACTACACTGTAACTTATGATGCCGGTGCTTTGTGTACAGCAACTGACACGTCAACAGTATATGTTATAACACAATTTATTCCAACTTTTGATAGCATACCTAATTTATGTCATTCTGCTACTTCTCCACTTTTATCATTAAATTCTATTGATTCAATTTCTATTGCAGGAACTTGGAGCCCAGCTTTAATTGATAGCTCTATAATTGGAATTACAACCTATTCCTTTACACCAAACCCTGGTGAATGTGCTTTTCCAACCACAATGGATATTACTGTAATAGTACCAGATACTACCATTTTCAATCCAATTTCTGCATTGTGTCAAGGTACTACTCCATTAGCATTACCAACTTCTTCCTCAAATACTCCAACAATCACAGGCACTTGGAATACTCCAACTATTTCCACTAATATCCCGGGTGTAACAAATTATATTTTTACCCCCGATTCTGCTTTTTGTGCTACAAATGATACATTGATAATAACAATCAAACCAACACCAACGGTTTCTGTTAGTCCTAACCAAACTATTTGTCAAGGACAACAAGCAACGATTAATTCTACTGTTAGTATTTCAGGAGGAACGTACGATTGGCAACCTGTTGACTCAACGACAGCTAATCTGATTTTAATTCCAATAGGAACAACGACTTACGAATTAATCTATACTTTAGATGGTTGTCCAAGTTTGCCTGCAACATCAACGGTAACAGTAAATCCAAACATTCCAGTTTATGGTGGTGAGGATACTTTAATATGTATTGGTGAATCTGTTACTTTGCATGCGACGGGAACGCCAATTATTAACTGGGACGCGCCAGTTGTGGATAGTGTTGCGTTTGCACCAACTCAAACAGCAACTTATACTGTTTATGGCACAAGTGATAATGGCTGTATTACAGTTGATTATATTACAGTTGTTGTAATTCAAACGCCAATTATTGACCCGGGAACTCCTCCAATCGTTTGTGTTGGTCAACAAGTGACTTTGAATGCTTCAGGCGCAGGCCCAGGCGCAACTTACAGTTGGAATTTTGGTGTTTCAAATGGGGTTCCTTTTGTAGCAAATCAAAATAAAGTATATACAGTAACTGGAATAGACCAATATGGTTGCGTTGGTGAGGCAACAATTGCAGTGACAGCCTTACCAATTCCTATCGCTAACTTTACCCCAAGTACAACTGCTGGTTATGTCCCATTGCAGGTTACCTTTACAAACAATAGTTCTTATGCCAATAACTACGTTTGGGATTTTGGAAACGGTTTAGATACACTTACAACTAATATTGGTTCAACTTATACTTCTTATTCGATTGCTCCACAAGATTATATTGTTTACATGGTTGCGTCAAATGGATATTGTACAGATACAGTTTCTAAAATCGTGAAAGCATTATTACCGCCTGAAATTTTTGTTCCAAATGTATTCTCACCTAATGGTGATCAAAGCAATGATATTTTCTTTGTCTCTTCTCAAAATTTAGCTTCTTTAGAATTGTTGATTTTTAACCGTTGGGGAAATCTAATGGCTACAATAAGCGATCCACTAGGTAGTTGGGATGGTAAAACGAATGGAGGAAACGATGCAACAGCAGGTGTATATTTCTATAAATATGTTGCAACTGGACAAGCAGGGGAGGAAATTACTGGTCAAGGATTCATAACTTTGATTCGTTAACGAATAAAACGAAAGCGAATTATTAAAATTAAAAGAATTAAAAAACCGAAAATTATAGCTAAAACAACACGTATATTATTTTCTTCAATTGGTCTAATTTCTTGTTTTAAAAGTTGTGTTAATTCTTCTCTTTCCTTTTCATTTTCTTGGTTTAGCGTTTCAATTTGGTTTTCTAAGGTGGCAATTGTTTTATCTAAGTTTAACTGCTTTAACTCATCTCGCTTAAACCTTAAGGCCTCCAATTTTAAGAAAAGATAATTTCCTTTTTCAGCCATTAAAATACAACTGTCCATAAATGAGTTCGCGAGAATTGGATTTTCATCCACGTAAAAACCCGCAAGATTATAATAAGCATCATAAATTTTGGATGGAATATTTTGTTTTTTCCGAATGCTTAGAATTTCATAAAAAAGTGAAAGCGCTTTATTTGGATTGCGTTCAAAGAAAAATATCAAAGCTTGATTATTCAACGCATTAATCTTTAGGTTTAATGCTCCCCCCTTTTTTGCATACTTCAATTGCTTTTTACAAAGTGTTTTAGCTAGTTCGTATTTTTCTAAATTTAGATTTACATCTGCTAAAACTGAATAAGCATTAGCGACAGCCTCCCATTTCTTTAATTCTTTAGCACTGAAAATATAATGATTCAGGATGGCAGTAGCTTGTTTAAAATCTTTTTCAGCGATATATACTTTAGCAAGATTTACTTCCGCTAAAATGGCATCTGTCTCTTTAGGTGATTGAGTACCTGTAGTTAAAGAAGATTTGAAATAGAAAGCAGCGGTTTCTAAATCTCCTTGTAAATAGTAAGCAATTCCTAGTTCATTCAACTCTTCACAAAGCAATTGCATATCGCCGATAGAAAGAAAGTAATTTTTAGATTCTTTTAATAACTTAATTCCCTCTAAGATTTTTCCTTTTCGAACTTGAAAGCAACCAAAAATACGTTTAGATACTGCATAAGAAAAGGAATTTGGGTTTTCACCCGATGCTAATTCTTCCGCTAAAAATTGTAATGAATCGACATCGTTTCGAAGGTAATGTTCCCACAATTCAAGTGCTAATCGTGTTTTATTTTCAAGCTGTTTTTCTTTTTTGAATGCTGCGAATGAAGTTGAATTTTGAG
>CAMDGP010000275.1 GCA_945897765.1 Chitinophaga pinensis | reverse complement strand
CAAAAATCTGAAATTAGCTCGTATTTGAAAGGTTCGTATCGTTGGAATAAATTCACTTTTTCAGGAGATTTACAATACCGCCATGTAGATTATTCATTTTTAGGAATTGACCAAGTAAGCGGAGAATTGAAAGATGTTCAACAAACAGTGAAATTCAATTTTTTCAATCCTAAAGCTGCGATTTCTTATTCAATTAATTCCAAACAATTACTTTTTGCTTCTTATGGAATTGGTCAGAGAGAACCAGTTAGAAAAGATTTTAGAGAAAGCACATTAACAAGTCGACCTTTAGCTGAAGCAATGAGTGATTTAGAAGTTGGTTATAACTATACTGGTCCAAAACTAGGCTTAACTTCTAATATTTATTGGATGGATTACACGAACCAATTGATTTTGACTGGGCAAATTAATGATGTTGGTAGCTATACACGCACCAATGCAAAACAAAGTTATCGTGCTGGAATTGAGTTGAGTGCGACTTATAAAATAGTTTCTTCCTTTCGTTTAAATACAGCACTTTCATTAAGTCAAAATAAAATCAAAAAATTCAATGAATATGTTGACGAATATTTAGATAATGAACCTTTTTACACACAGCAGTTAATTTCACATGAAAATACCGATCTCGCTTTTTCTCCAAATATTGTTGCAAACGCTGGATTTACTTTTATGCCTCTGAAAAATTTCACAATCGATTGGATGTCAAAATATGTTGGAAGACAATTTTTAGATAATACATCTAATGTGAGTCGAAGTATAAATCCTTTTACCTTTTCAAACTTAACATTATCGTACACGATTGAAAATAAGTTCTTTAAAGAAATAACATTTGGCTTTTTGGTAAATAATATTTTCAATTCCATGTATTCAAATAATGGCTATACTTTTTCATATATGTATGCAGGTGAAACAACAACAGAAAATTTTTACTACCCTCAAGCTGGAAGAAATTTCTTAGCTCGTATTTTATTGAAATTGTAATTTTTCTGCTGAGAAATTAATTCGAGCTAAAACAACATCTTTTTTATTTAACTTTAAAAAATTAAAATTCTAATCATGAAGTCAAATCTGTTGTTTTGTTTGTTCTTTTCTCCACTTTTTATCTTTGCACAAGTAAAAGAAGGGGAAGAAAAAGTTGTAATTACTGAAGTTACCCCAAAAAGTGAAACAGAACTTCCCGATATTGATCCAGAATTTCCTGGAGGAATTGATGCAATGATGAATTTTATGCAAGAAAATGTGAGGTATCCACAGTCTTCAATTGAAATGAATGAGCAAGGAAGGGTATTTCTTTCGTTTTTAGTTGACATTGATGGTTCAATTTCCGAAGTTAAAGTTGAAAAAGGGATTAGTGATAGTTTAAATGTAGAAGCGATTCGTGTTGTAAAATCTATGCCCAAATGGAAACCGGCTTTACTTGCTGATCAACCCGTTAAATCAACTGTGAGAATACCTATTAATTTTCAGCTTACCGATGGTGAAGAGTTGGAAGACGTTGAAGAAGAAGAGGATGAAGAAAGAAAACTATACGATGCACATTGGGCAGGTTTTGATTTTGGAACCTTAATTTTAATGAGTGACCTTTTAAAAACAGATTTTGTCGCTAACGATTATTGGAAAAATAATGTGGCTCGATCTGCAGTTTTTAACTTCAATTTTTTTGACTATAAATTTCCAATTATCAAACAATACCTTGGTTTAACAACAGGTTTAGGTTGGAATCTTTCGACTATTGGTTTGAATAAAAATTACGATATTTTTCATACTGCTGACACTATTTTTGCCGTAGCCAATGTATCTCAAAATTACCGTGCTAATATTCTAAATGTTCAATACATAACGATTCCTTTACTATTAGAATTTGCTACAAAAAAGGAACAAAAGAAAAGTTTCTATTTTGCTGCTGGAGTTATTGGTGGAGTTCGCGTATTTTCAAACACAAGAAAAACAGGTAGATATACTAACGGTGATCGTTTTGATTTGAATGTAAGATCGAAGTACAATTTTGCTCCATTTACTTTAGAAGCAACAGTTAGAACTGGTTACGGACCAATTGGATTATTTGCCACTTATAATTTGAATACACTTTTCAAAGAAGGCAAAACGGTTGCTATTTATCCATTTAGAACGGGAATTACCTTCAATGTAGATTACGGAGCAAAATAGAATCAAATTCAACCAAAAAGTCCAAATTTCACGCAAGTCAATACTTTTGATTAAATGATTTCATTGTTTTATTGAATCTCATGCGGACACGATTTTTTCAAGATCAAAAACAGAATTTCACTCGAAGAAACACTGATGTTTTAATGTTGAATGTTTAATAGATATACCTGTTAAAATTTTAAATAATTTATTGGTAACACGAACATACGAAGCTTAAAACCTCCTCTTTTAATTAAACATTAAGAATTAAAAATTAAGCATTCTTTTAGCGCCTTTCAAACACACAACCCTTCCCACTCCGCCTACATCTCCAAGTTTACTCCGTTTGTTGCAACACCACAATTCAACTTCAAACGAGCTTCTTTCAGTCGCTGTTTTCAGTTGGTGGCTGTGTACAAACTTTCGCAAAGCTTTCAGTTTCCGTCGGGGCGTGGAATACTACTCAGTAGTCAATAGATATTGATTTTCAAAAAGTTATTATATTTGAAAAAAGCAAAAAAAACTTAAATTCGATTAGATATCAAAGATTTTCTATTTTGGTTTTTATTAATAAAAATCACATTTGTAAATTAGTTGGCCCATATTATTTTAAAATGCAATTACACGAGAATGTAACACATTGGAGAACAATCAAAAACTTCGAAGGCTTAGAATTAAGATTTCATTCTGTTCATGGCCAAAAATATGATTACACAAAAGTAATTTATAAATCAGCAACTGATTATGTTACTATAATTTGCAAAGAGCATGGTGAATTTGAACAAACCCCGATGAGTCATTCACTTGGATTTGGGTGTAGTAAATGTGGGTTCAGCAAACTTGCTAAAGAAAGAAGTTTCAACACTCAAGATTTTATTAAAAAAGCAATTTCTAAACATGGTAATTTGTATGATTATTCAAATGTTGCTTATAAAAATAGCTCAACTAAAGTTGAAATTATTTGTTACAATCATGGCAAGTTTCTTCAAACACCTAACGAACATTGGATAGGCTCAGGCTGTCC
>CAMDGP010000274.1 GCA_945897765.1 Chitinophaga pinensis | reverse complement strand
ACAAACGTTATTTTCATCAAAAATTATTTTAATCTGTTCACTTTCATAAGTCAGAATATTGTCTAGCTTAGTTTTACCTTGAGCTATAATCGTTTTTTTATCAGAAAAACCTGAAGTTCCGCTAATTAGTTTATTAAATACTCCTTGCTTTTTCTTTGATTTTACAAATTCTGAAACAGAATTAAAATCAGATTCACCGATTTTAATATTCCAAAATGTGAATGGAGTATATTCTTTTTTGATAACTTGTTTTTTTTCAGGACTCATTAAATTCAAACTATCATTTTTCAATTTAATTAAAGCTAATTCTTGGTTTAATTTAGAAAGTTCTGAATTGATGGATTTATTGTTTGAGTTTAATTCAGAAATGGCAGTTGAATTATTAAGATTAGATTGTTTTTCGTTCGTAATTAACCCTTTCAAACTATCAAGTTTAAGAATTAAGGTTTCATTCTGAATCTTGTTAGATTTTTTCTCAAAATTCAAAACTTCAATCAAACTGTCTACTCTAATGGACAAAATTTCAATTTGTTCTTTCTTGGATTGAGAATAAACAAATGAGCAAATCGTAAAGAAAATAAATGCATTAACAAATTTCATATACTAAATTTTTACTAAATTAATTATTTTCCCGAAAAAACGTGAAAGTTTACTGACAACTCAGGTCAATCGGTTGTATACCTGTGTTTTTTATTCTACTTTGTGCCACAAAATTGATTAAATGCTAAATCAACATAAGATTTTACGTGTACTACAATTCATTTCATACCTGGAACAACGTCCGCCAAAAGGGGTAAATCAGTTGGCAGAAATGCTCGAAACCACTGAGCGAACAGTTTATCGTTACCTTGACCTTATACGCGAATGTGGCTTTGATTTGCACCGGGATAAGAACAACCGTTTTTTCATTCATAATGACACGGTACAAGGCGTTCGATTTACAACCGAAGAAGCCGAGTACCTCAAACAACTGGTACTTACCACCGGTAAAAAGAATAAGCTCAAAGATGCTGTTTTAAGTAAAATCTATTTAGCATCGGATGTAAATATCGTTGCAGGTCATTTGGTGAATGCTAAGAATGGAAGGATTGTGGAACGTTTAGCTCAAGCCATTGCGAGCAAAGAGCAAGTCATTCTCAAACGTTACCACTCCATCAATTCAGAATCCATTTCAGATCGTTTGGTTGAGCCCTTTGGTTTCACCGACAACTACCATACGGTTATGGCCTTTGAGGTTTCTTCTGCCAAAAACAAAACATACCACCTGGATAGAATCACCGCAGTTGAATTCAACAATCGAGGGTTTATGTTCGAAGAAAAACACGAACAACAAATTCCCGATGCGTTTGGTTTCAGTTTCCAAGGCGAACAACACGAGGTAGAATTAGACCTTTACCTCAAGGCATATTTGCTCCTCAAAGACGAATATCCTTTGACAATTCCGTACATCAAATTCAACCCAAAAAAAGACCTTTATGAACTAAAAATTCAGGTAAACGATTTGAAGCCTATTCAGCGGTTTATGAGGGGATTGGAGGGTACTCAGATTATATGAATTATGCTAATTTTACATTCATAAGTATAAGATGAGTCAAGATTCTAAAATAGAACAAGTAAAATCAAAAAAAAGAGTTGCTGATCACGGTGAAGCGCGCTATACAGACCCGACGTCTCTAGTTAGGACATTTATTTTAATTCTTAATAGGGTTAGAAATAATCTATTTCATGGCGGGAAATCTTTTAGAGTTGAAGGTGATATAGAATTGCTAGAATTTACCTGTCCACTTTTAAAAGAGACAACAAAACTTTGCATTCAAACATAGTAATATGGAAGACATCCTTGGATTAATTGAAAAAATAAATTCGGGAAGTTTCCCAAAGAAATTTCCTCACTTTGGTGGGGCAAACCTTATTATAACAGATGATCCAAATCGAAATTTTCACAAAGGGGATTTGGTTATTTTTTCTGAACATGCCTCAGCATTAAGTTGGTTAGTTGTGGAACTCAAAAGAATCTATGATTCCAAATTGAATTCATTAAACAAATATGATTTTTATCCAAACATCGGAGAATTGATTCAATCTTCTGTAAACGCAAATGATGATCTGTTTGAAACTATGTTGTTTGTGATGAAAAAGATTGAAGAGGAGTGGGGTGATGAATAATCGGAATTAAAAGAAAGTAAAACATGAAATGGTCCAACATATTCACAATCCCTGATCCAACAATCGTGCAAGAAGGTTCGGTAGACCCCTTGGGAATGCAAGTAATTTGGACCCATTTCGGACAAAAGATCTTTGCCAATAAACTGACCACTGTCGCAACCGATATCCGCAATTACACGGTGAACTTGTTGCAGTTACATGTGCTTGATCGATTGAAAAATGACCATTCGGACCTTTATGAAAAAGCAATTCAGAAATTTTCAAGTTTTAAAAATGAATATGATCTAAAGGCTGGCTTGCTCATCTTAATGGAAGATGCGATGGTTTTTTCATTAATGCTAAATAACAACGAAGTAGACATGCTCGGTGTGCTGGGTAGTTACAATGCTGAAAAGCAACTCTCCAAGGACCCAAATCAAGTTGTGATTGAAGCTGAAAAATCGAAAGGTGTTTTGGTACGTCAATTGCAATTAGGTGTTACAGGTCGTTATAAAGGTCCATTTATTAATATGGGATTACTTACCAAAACCCTTCAACACAGTGGAGATTGGGTGGAGATAAAAACAGTTATCGATCAATGGCAGGAAGGTAAGCAATTAGCCAGAGTTTTACTTAAATTCATTCGCAAGATTATTGAAACGAAGGAAGGTAATTATCCAACTTTAACATTGTTTGAGCTTCGGCAAAACACAGAAGTGATTAATCACTATGTTAATTGCTTTGGTAAGTTCAAGATGAATGCTGCTCTGCATAAATTTTGGTTGGAAAAATTGGGATTGGAAGGAGGTGCTGCAAAATCTATTTATGATCAAGTTGGTTCAACGGAGAAAGGTATTCATACTAGTGTAATTTTAGAACAAGCAAGACAAACCCAGTCTGGTAAGGCGGAACTTCAATTAGAACAAATTCTTCGATTGGAACCTTTTCTTTCTAGTGTTTCTCAGGTATTTTATTTGATGACAGATATTGGGAACAAAAAGTTGTCGAACATTTTAGAACAAGTTGAACAACTAGCTGATCGAATCAATCAAGCGG
>CAMDGP010000273.1 GCA_945897765.1 Chitinophaga pinensis | reverse complement strand
TTTACCAAGATTGATAAAATATATAAAAGATACTTATTTTCCATTAATACCCTTAAAACATCAAGCTGGACAATTAATTGCAAGAACTCGAGGTCAATATTCAGATTTTGCTTCTGTGATTATTTATGACTCCAGTTTTGTTTTAACACTGTTGAAAAATGGAAAATTAACCATCTGTAATAGTTTTGAATATCAAAACGAAACTGATTTAATCTACTATCTCCTACTGCACATACAAAAACATGAGTTGTCTATTTCAACTAAAATTGTAATCCACAACTATCAATCAAACATTCCAATTGATCAAATAATAGAGTTAACTACCAACTTTTCGGAATTTGACAATTTTCAATTTGAATGGAAATCTAAAAATGAATTTTATAAAACCATATTGTGCGTATAATCAGAGGTATTCTTAAAGGTAAACGTTTTGCGACGCCGCCAAATTTCCCATCTAGACCAACAACCGACTATGCGAAAGAAGGATTGTTTAATGTGTTAGAAAACGAATTGGATTTTGAGGATTTAAAGGTTTTAGATTTATGCTCGGGAACTGGAAATATTTCCTTTGAATTCGTTTCTAGAGGTGTAAATCATGTTTTGTCTATTGATAGCAATCCACGCTGTATTCAATATTTAAAAGGTAACGTTACAGATTTAAAGATTAGTGAAAAAATGCAAGTCTACAAATCTGATTGTGTGATTTATTGCAAAAATTCAAAAGAGAAATTTGATGTAATCTTCGCTGATCCACCTTTCAATTTGACTTTTCACGAAGAATTAGTAACGATGATTTTTGAAAAGGAACTTTTAAATAAAGATGGTTTGTTGGTTATCGAACATGGAAAACAGACTAATTTGGAGCAACATCCCAACTTTGAAAAAAATCGTACTTTTGGAAATGTTCACTTCAGTTTTTTTGTAAATACCAATTCATGAAAAAAGGTTTATTTCCTGGTTCATTCGATCCTTTCACCAAAGGACATGAAGCAGTTGTTTTGAAATCATTAGATTTATTTGACGAAGTGGTTGTTGGAATCGGAATCAACAGTAAGAAAACATATATGTTTACCATTGAAAAACGCATTCAACATATTACTAAATTATTTGAAAATTACCCAAAAGTTAAAATCCAAACCTATCAAAAATTGACGGTTGAATTTTGTAAAGAAATAGTTGCGACGCATATCATACGTGGATTACGCGATTCAAAAGATTTTGAATATGAAAAATCAATTGCCCACATGAATCATGCAATTTCTGGAATTGAAACGGTATTTTTTCTCACCAATCAAGAACATAGTGCTATCAATTCTTCCATTATTCGCGAAATGTATGCAAACAAGGCAAATATCAGTCCTTTTGTAACTTCGCCAGAAATACTCGTTTGATTTTGGCACTGTTTATGACAAACCGAATCTTATGTTTCTAAAAAATATCACTTTTCTTTTACTATTTTTTGTTGCCTTTTCAAATTGGGCTCAAAACGTTTCCATCAATGGAATTACCTACGTTCCAAAGAAAAACAAAGATATTCGGATTTATGAAGTTTCTGATTTTCTAACCAACACTGAAAAAGAAATTGGTAGAACTAAAATTGATAGTTTCGGACGTTTTTCCTTTACGATTCAAACTCCGGAAATAAAAAAAATCATTCTACGTTTCGATGATAAATTCAGTTGGTTGTATATCGAACCAAATTCTAATTATTATATTGACTTGCCGGAAATAGATGCAAATCGCTCTAATTTCAAGAAAGACAACGAAATAGAAATGGTATTTTACAGAATGGACACCACTGATATCAACTACAAAATTCTTGGATTTGAAGCGTGGTTGGATGAGTCAATATCAAATATTTATCAGTACAAAGAAACAAAACCCGGCGAATTCGTTAAAAAAATTAGTGAATTCAAACAAGAAGTCGCTTCTGTTTACAATAAAGATACTTCTGAATACTTCATTAATTATTTAAAGTACACAATTGGAACAACAGTTGACAATTTCCAATATATAGGTTCTATGTCGAAAGATGAAAAATATAATTTTTACTTTTCCTTCTCTCCTTTTTTAATTTACCACGACAAATACATGGAATATTTTCAATTTTTCTTTGAGAAATATTATTACCATGCTGAAAAAGAAATTCGACAAAAGATTTATAACGCAGTGATACGAAGCGATGCTAAAATGTACTTAAACGCAATAAATGAAGATCCTTATTTGAAAAATAATGAGTTGAGAGATTTGATTGCTTTGTTGATTATCAAGGAAGAAATTGGTTCCAAAGAGTTGCCAAAATCTAATTTGATTGCGATTCTAAGAAAATTAGAAGAAACATTAACCAATCCAGATATTGTAACGATTGCAAGTAACTTGTTGGATAAATTTGAAGAATTAACAATTGGAATGAAAATTCCAAACTATAAACTGGACCAAGAAATCCAACTAAGTAACTTTGGTTCAAAATATATCTATTTTCATTTTTACAACCCTTCCAATCAGAAATGCATTGCCGAAGTTTCTGCCATACGTAAGTTAAATGAAAAATATGCTTCAATTATTGAAATCGTAACCATTTATCCAAAACCAATTGAGCCATTAACTGCAACTGAAAAGAGAAATCTTGATGCATTAACAACAAAGAAATTTGCACTTGATGAAAGCCATCCTATTTGGAACGATTTAAAAATCAATACTTTTCCTTATTATGTCTTGGTAGATGAACAGTTAACGATTAAAAACATTCCTGCGTTGGCTCCTTCACCAAATGGATTGTACGAAACAATCGAGAAAACTTTTTACGATATTAAACGAAAAAAGGATAATAATTAAGATCTGTAAAAACCCCAAAAAGCACCCATTGCTCCACCAAACAAATGCGCAAAATGAGAAATCTGGTCGTTTTTAAAGGAGGAATAAATCTCTTGACCAAGAAATAGTAAAACCACGAGAATAAATGTTATTGGAATATCTTTTCCTCTTGTATTCAATAATGAAGTTACGACAATCAACATAAACGCAATTCCACTTGCACCAATTAAACCATTATCCCAAAGTAATGTGTGAAGAATCGCAGTTAAAATCGCAGTACTCACAACCATTAAACTGAATTTTTGCCAACCAAACTTTAATTCTACCAATGGTCCAAGAAGCAAAATAATGGATAAATTACCAATAACATGCTCTAAATCAGCATGTCCAAAAACATAAGTTAACGTA
>CAMDGP010000272.1 GCA_945897765.1 Chitinophaga pinensis | reverse complement strand
CCTGAAGCGCTGAATGTGCAACTCCATCTCGGATTGTATCTTCAGCGCTTCGCCATTTGCAGCCATTGCAAAGTCTTCTCCCCTACTTGCATAGATAATTCCGCGAGAAGAACTCACCAACAAACCACATTCGTCGTTTGCGCCGTATTTAACAACCTCCTCCAAGGAACCTCCTTGTGCACCAACGCCAGGAACCAAAAAGAAATTATTCGGAGCTAATGCTCTAACTTTCGCAATTTCCTCTGCACGCGTTGCACCAACCACAAACATCAACTGTTCATCAGTTCCCCATTCTTGTGCTTTTTTCAGTACTTTTTCGTATAATTTTGTTCCTTCGCTTTCCGTAAATTGAAAATCTAAAGAACCTTGATTCGAAGTTAAAGCCAATAAAATAACCCATTTTCCGTCAAAATGCAAGAAAGGCTTCACACTGTCAGAACCCATATAAGGCGCAACAGTCACCGCATCGCAAGGCAAGGTTTCAAAAAATGTTTTGGCGTAATAGCTTGAAGTATTTCCAATATCGCCGCGTTTTGCATCCGCAATTATGAAGCAGTTTTTCGGAATGTAATTTATCGTTTTTTCTAAAGATTCCCAACCTTTTACTCCGTGACATTCATAAAAAGCAGTGTTAGGTTTATAGGCCACACACAAATCTTTCGTAGCGTCGATAATCGCTTTATTGAATTCAAAAATTGGATCTTCTGTTTCCAATAAATGCGGTGGAAGTTTATCTAAATCAGGATCTAGGCCTACACATAAAAACGATTTTTTTAATCGAATTTGTTGAATCAACTCAGCTTTTGTCATACTTCCTCACCTTTTAATTTCTCCGCATTTTCTGCTACTTTCAAGGCATCAATCATTTCGCGCATATCGCCATTCATAAATGCACTTAAGTTGTAAATCGTTTTATTGATTCGGTGATCGGTAATTCGTCCTTGTGGATAATTATAAGTTCTGATTTTCGCGGAACGGTCACCAGTTGAAACCAAGGTTTTACGGTGAGCAGCACGTTCGTTGTGAACGCGATCTAACTCCGCTTGATACAATCGAGAACGCAAAACGGAAATTGCTTTTTCTAAGTTTTTATGTTGTGAACGTCCATCTTGACATTCAACTACCGTTCCTGTTGGAATATGCGTCAAACGAATAGCCGATTCTGTTTTGTTAATGTGCTGACCACCCGCTCCTGAAGCTCTAAATGTATCTTTTCGAACGTCGTTCATATCCAAGTTAAAATCAACTTCTTCTGCTTCAGGTAGAACTGCAACAGTAATTGCAGAAGTATGCACACGGCCTTGCGATTCAGTTTCAGGAACTCGTTGAACGCGGTGAACACCTGATTCAAACTTCAACATTCCGTACAATCCCAAACCAATAATTTCCATTGAAATCTCTTTGTAGCCTTTAACTGTTCCTTCCGATGAATTGACGATTTCATATTGCCAACCCATTTCCTTAAAAAACATCGTGTACATTCTGAAAATATCTTCCACAAAAATACAAGCTTCATCTCCACCTGTTCCTGCACGAAGCTCCATTATGGCGTTTTTATCGTCCTCGGGATCTTTCGGAATCAACATCATTTTTATTTCTTCTTCCAAAATCGGACGACGCGTTTCTAATTCATCGATTTCCATTTTGGCCATTTCACGCATATCAGGATCGGTTTCCGTTTCCAATAACTCACGTGAACTTTTTATGTTTGCTAATAAATTTCCGTATTCTTTGTAAACTGCATCTAAAGATTCCAATTCTCTGTATTCCTTATTCAGCTTAACATAGCGCTCCATATTAGAAATAATATCCGGATCGGTAATCATTTTTCCAACTTCAACAAAACGGTAATGTATCGCTTCTAATTTTGACAGTAAATCTGACATTTTAATCTTTTTTTTTGTGGTGCAAAAGTAAGAAAGAAAATTGGACTAGGAAGTGAGGAGGAAATGACTTAATGAGGGAATGATTTTACGAGGGAATGAGGAATGAGGGTCCGCCATGGTGGAGATTTTAGGAGAGAATGAATTTAGAATATGTTTGTACTATCTATTTTAAACTACTTAAATATTTGTGTGAAGAAATTTTGTTTTGTGCTAGCTAATCGAGGTAAAACAAATTATTTTCTGTTTTGTGAAGATTTTGTATATTTACACATCTACAAAATCTTAAAATTTAAAAAAATATGAAAAAATTATTATTCTTATTTATCTCTGTAACAGCGTTTACAGCTTTTTCACAAACCAAAATAGTAGCTGGTGTCAAATTCCCAACAACAACGAAAGTAAACGGTAAAACACTGGAAATGAACGGTGGAGGTTTGCGTGAAAAATACTGGATTGATTTGTATGTTGCAGGATTGTATTTAGAAAACAAAACGAGTGATGCTGGAAAAATAATTTATGCAGATGACGAGCAAGCAATTCACATCAAAATAATTTCAGGTAGCGTAACAAGAGAACGTTTTGTTGAATCTGTTAAAGAAGGTTTCGGAAATGCAAATCATGGCAAAGCAACAGCAGAACAAATCAAAAAGTTTATTGGTTTTTTTAATGAGGATATAAAAGAAGGTGACCGAATTAATTTAGAATACTCACCTAAAGAAGGTTTGATTGTAATAAAAAACGGAACTGAAAAAGGAAAAATTGAAGGTATCGAATTTAAAAAAGCGCTATTTTCAATTTGGTTAGGTTCTACACCTGCCGACTCAACATTGAAAAAAGGAATGCTTGGCAAAGGTTAGTTCTTTATAATATTTTATTGATAATAATTTCAAAGCACTTTTGTGATTCAAAGGTGCTTTTTTATTTGGCAAAAAATCGCTTAAATTAAATTTGACTAAAAAAGAAATTGGGTGTACTCTTTATTTATTGAATTTAAGTATTGTAAAAAATCATGAAAGATGAAAGCATTTATTATTCTTCGCAATTTTTATTTCGAATACTTTTTTCACTCAGAAACAACCTATCACCAACCAGAAAACTGCTGTATTAGTTGTAAAAATTAACATCCACTTAAATTAATTTGCTATTTTGAAAATTAGTAGTAATTTTGTTTAGAACTATTCTAAATAATGAAACAGATTCAACATTTCACTCAAAATTCATTACCACAATTCATTTGTGATGGTTGTGCTTGCGAGAAAAAGAAAAAATGTTGTAAGAAATACAAAACAAAAGGAGAACCTTGTAAAAAATGTCCGAAGTTTGACTAGTCAGGTCG
>CAMDGP010000271.1 GCA_945897765.1 Chitinophaga pinensis | reverse complement strand
CTTCAGCATCTTTTTTATAATTATCGCGCTCAACAGTTGTAGTTGTAAGTTTTGTTGAAGTAACATCCAATTCTGAAGACAACTTGATATTCAATGTATTCAATGAATCGATTTGCTTCACGTAGCTTTTCATAATGTCACGTAACGTCTCATTTTCTTTATTTAATTTGAATAATTTTGAAGCTGTCAAACGTCCACTTCTTTTTGCAGCGTCCAATTCATTCATCAAAGTCATGATTTTCTCTTTTTGTTGATTCAAACTATCCGCTTTGGATGCATCTTTTTCGATTAACTTATCATAAGTTGCAAGCATGTTTTTGAAATCTTTTTTAATGTCGTTTGAAATATTACCAACATAACCTTGCATCATGTCGTTCATGCCTTGCATGTCAGATTTCAATGTCAAATTCTCATTTGAACAATTATTTAACTCTGTTCTTTTAGCCGACCACATGTAAGACATTACTGCTAAACCTCCTAAAAGAAGGAAAATAATGATCATATAAACTCCATTGGAGCTCTTTTTGTTTTCTGTTTCACTCATTTTGTTTGTTTTTGGAGTTCAAAATTAGTTATTTCATTTTTAAGAATACTCATCAAAATTTTGAAATGTAACGTTTCTTAGAAATCGTGTAATACTTTGTGTACCAACTGCTGTAAATCGACTGTCGGAAGAAGCCGGGTAAGGTCCTCCGTGATTCATAGCTTCGTCAACAAGAACGCCAGTTGGAATACCATTTAAAATTAATCTACCAACCTTTGTGGATAGCAAATCAATTAGATCCTCAAAATCAGTGCTTTTATTGCTGTCTCCGACAATTGAACCTGTTAATTGTCCTTCTAATATTTCTAAACAAGTCTTCAACTCATCATTGCCTTCATACAGTATAATCAGTGCAAATGGTCCGAAAACTTCTTCTTGTAATTGATTGTGTTTTAAAAATTCTAATGCATCAACTTGTAAAAGAGCTTGTCTTCCTTGCATCGGTTCCAATTGACCTTTCTTTTCAATTAATAAATTAGAAACTAAACTTGCACGCTCTTTTTTGAGCAATTCAAACTTATTCTGAATACTTGGATGAAGCATATAAAAGCAAGAATGTTCGATTACTTCTTCAATAAGTTTTGTTCCCAATTCATTTCCTTTTTCACTTTTTGGAATAAAAAACAAACCTGGCTTGGTGCAAAATTGTCCTGCATCGTTGCATATTGATTGGGCAAAAAGTTTTGAATAATGGTCTATTTTATCTTCGAATCCTTCTCTCAAAAAAACTACAGGGTTAGCACTTCCCATTTCAGCAAAAACAGGAATTGGTGTTTTAAGTTGACTTGCCAAATCCATTAATGCACGCCCACCTTTGATGCTTCCAGTAAAACCTACCGCCTTAATTCGTTCATCTTTAACTAATTGAGTAGCTAACTCAATTCCATCATCAATTAAATGTTGAAAAATGCCTTCGTCTAAATTTAATTTTCTAATCGCTGAAAGAATACATTTTGAAACTTCCAAACTTGTTCCAACGTGCATCGGGTGTGCCTTAACAATTAAAGAACAACCAGCGGCTAACGCAGCAACGCTATCGCCACCAATCGTTGAATAAGCCAATGGAAAATTACTTGAACCTAAAACCAAAACAGGACCAATTCCTAGTTGTGTTTTCCTCAAGGATGGTGAATTTTGATTAGATGGAGTAAAGATTTCCAATTTTTTCCAATCATTTAATAGAAAATCGGAAAATGAATTTAATTGAAAAATTGTTCTTGTAAATTCAAGTTCAAAACGCACTTTTGACAAACCGCTTTCATCGCAATAAAATGATTCAATTATTGATTTAGCAGTTTCTAATTCTTGAGCAATTTGAAGCAAAAGTTCGTTCCTTAAAGTTGGACTTGTCTTTGAATAATTTAGAAATGCTTTTTGTGATTTTTCCAAGGCAAGTTCTACCTCCTCTTGATTGGAAGAGTAATATCTTATTGGATTAAAATCATTGAGTTGAGGATTAAAGGTTTGAAATCCTCGCATGGTTTAATTTTCTTCGGTCACTGAGTAAACGTAGCTTTCCATGATTTGATTCGCCAACATTTTTTTACAAGCTTCCTCCACTTTTTCTTCTGCTATTGCTTTTGAATCAGCTTCCACAAACAAACGAATATGCTTACCAATTCTTACTCCATCTATTTCGGATAAACCAACATTTTTCAGAGAGTTAGTAACTGCTTTTCCTTGTGGGTCTAATAATGCATCATGTGGCATTACATCAATTTCAGCTTTGAATTTCATTTTTTTTTCTTTGTTTGATAATTTTCAATTAGCGATAAAAACAAGTACAAAAATACAATAATTGGAATAGCCCAAAAGGTTAAAATAGGAATAATTATCAACGAAATTCCTATTAAGCTGAACCGAAAGTAATTGTCTTTCCATGTCCAATTTTTGAATTTCAATGCAATCATCGGAATATTGGAAACCATTAACAATGAAAACAAGACTGAAATGGCGCTCAAGGTATAACAATCAAAAAGTCCATGAATGATCTTCGGTTGATATCCCCAATTTTGAAGATTGTAAGCGAAATACAGCGGGAAAAATAAAAAGAAAATAGTATTTAAAGGTGTTGGGACACCAATAAATTTATCACTTTGATTTTCGTCAATATTAAATTTTGCCAAGCGAAACATAGAGAAAAAAGGAATCGCCATCGCTACAAATGGTAAAAATTTAATACTCGCATCAAAATTATTGGGCACTTCGTAAACCAATGCTTGAAACCAAGCTGCAACTTGAAAGTAAACGAAATAACTTAAATCATTTTGATAAACTCTTGCACCATCTTCAGCGGGAACAAGGGAACTAATATCAATCCCTAAAATAATCATAACTAGCATTAAAACTCCCGGGGCAACTCCGAAAGTTATCATATCAGCCAAGGAATCTAACTGCTTACCCATTGGACCTGCAATTTTTAATTTTCGGGCAATAAAACCATCAAAAAAATCAAGTACAGCACCTCCAAGAATGAAAAGTGGAGCAATGTCAATTCTACCAGCTAGCGTCAAAATAATGGAGACAAAACCACAAAGCATATTTGACGCAGTAAAAAGATTAGCTAAATTGAACATTTTACAATCAATTGTTTTATAAAGTTGTTAATAATAACTTTGTTTGCTATAAATTTACATTTCAATGCAAATCAGGTCGACAAAGAACACAATTTTTCGTTAAACTCATAGTTATT
>CAMDGP010000270.1 GCA_945897765.1 Chitinophaga pinensis | reverse complement strand
AAACTGATGCTTTTGCAGAACTTTGTTTACGATTTGATCGGATGAAATTAATGCCCGTTCAAGGCATTCAAGAAACCATTCAAGCCACGGAGTAATGTTGAGGTTTCCCTTTTGAGTCTTTTCGAGCATTTCGTAATATTTCTTTCTTTCCAATCTGATTTGAGAAGACATACTATAAAAACGATGAGAAGAAATTTCGGAACGCGATAAGATCATATCTGTGATTGCACGCGTAATTCTTCCGTTACCGTCTTCGAAAGGGTGAATGGTTACAAACCACAAATGTGCAATTCCGGCTTGAATTGCGGGGTCGAGTGTTGAGTTTGAATTGAACCAAGTCAGAAATTTTTGTATTTCTCGGTTAATCTTATTGTAGTCGGGTGCTTGAAAGTGTACTTTTTCTTTTCCTAGAGGTCCAGAGACAACTTGCATAGGCCCCGTTGAATCGTCGCGCCAGTTTCCTACAATTATTTTATACATGCCGCTTCTGCCTGAAGGGAACATAGCTGAGTGCCAATCAAAGAGTCTTTCCGAAGTGAGTTTTTGCTTGGCATTTTGTGTGGCATCCATCATCATTTCAACCACTCCTTCCACCTCTCTGTCGGCGGGTATCATTCCTGAAACCTCCATGCCCAGGCGTCGTGCAATGGAAGAGCGAACTTGATCGAGCTCTAAACGTTCTCCTTCTATTTCGCTAGATTTAATTATGTCTAATGACAGTGTTTCGAGGTAAGCTTCATTTTTTAAGTTGAAACCTATAGCTTCCATTTTACCAGAAAGTTGTCCTTGCAGGTTTCGAACTCTTCCAACGAGATGTAGGATTTTTTCCGAATCAAATTCGAACTTAGGCCATTCGGTTAGTTTGTGTATTAATTTCATTATTCACCGCGTTATTTGCGGTGAATGTACGGATTATTCTCCGCACGGGCAATTATCTCCGCATTTTTTGCGGTGAATAGACGGTTTATTCACCGCAAATTGATTTCTAACGGTTCGCAGCTAAAAGAAGTTGGCGTCCCGATAGCTATCGGGATCGGAGCACAAAATTGTCTGCCACCACTGAACTTGATACGAAGCACAATGCTTCATTTAACCACTGAACCGCCAATTTCTTGTAGGTGCTGTTATGGGCTGGTTTCCCATTTTTATAATGTTTTTAAGTGATTTTCATAATCATTACATTCTACTATCGAATAAATTTCGTTCTGAACGAAATTTATTATTTATGTTTCCACCAAACCAGTGCATCGATAACTGCCATCCATATTAAACCTGAAACTCCTACAACAATACCTAATATAGTATTTACCCCAATCGCTAATAAAATTCCTGAAATAAATGCTGCAGCGCCATATATCCTTTGTAATTTTAATTTTTTACTAGTTTGTTCAATCAAAGTTGTTGTATCATTTTTATCATTCAGCATTAAAGGGTTTCCACATCGTGGACAAGCTGATGCTTTATCTGAAACTTCAAAATTACATTCGGTACAATTTATTAATGCCATAAAAATTATTTTAATTTCTACTCATTTGGCTTTTCGGATTTCGCCCCGTTTTTTTTAGTGGGTTCTGGTCTCCACTTTTTTATAAAAATAGTAAATTATTATTTAAGATTCAACATACTCTATCTTTTAAACTTGCCCATAACGGTTTGCGTGTAGGTGATGTTGCCTTGTGTTGCGCCTGCGGCAAGGCAATATTGCTTACACGCTGTTATGGGGAGGTTTTATTATACTTACAATAATTAATTAACCCACAAACTTTACAGTTTGGTTCCTTCTCAAGGCAAATGCCATTTTTTAAACCAAACTTTTCGCTTTCCCCTTGTTGTCCGTATTTCACAAATATTATATCTATATACCTTATAGGAATTTCGGTGTGTTTAGAAAAAAGTTGACCAAGAACAATTGCTTTTAACAATTGCTTCTCGTTTTCAATTAAACCTAACCTTTTGAAAATTCTTAAAATAACTCTATCAGGTTTTAAGACATTAAAACCAATATCTGTCAAAAAGTGATAAACTGTAACTCCACCTAAATAATCAAATCTAAATTCTAATTCTTCCTTTAAAAAGATTAAATTTTCAAAAGATGATTGAGCATCAAAACTATCAATATAATTTTGAAAGCTCCCATATTGGTTAACGATCTTATCAAAGACTTTTGCATTCTTAATACAGCTTTTTATTTTACGCTCATTTTTAATCATATTTGAATCAGAGAAGATTTTTTCAAAATCTGCATCAGAGTAGATAGAAACATTTTTGTAATCAGGGAAGTGACCTAAAATAATTTTTTCTTTTTTTTCGACTATAGCTGCTTTAAATCCAGAATAAAAAATGATCATTACCAACAGTTGAAAAAAATCATTGTCACTTCTATTTTTCTTTTTGAAATTCTTAAATACACCATATTGTTTTTGAAAGTCCAATTCTGAAAGCATAGATTGTTTAATCAAAGATGATTCTGCTAAAAGAAATATTTGCTTGAATTCAATTTTCATATAAAATTTAATTTCGGGAAATTTTAAAAGTAGTACATAAAACCTAATGTAAAAAATAGTACAGCTTTCATTGTTTATAGATTATCGATTAGATGATTTTAGTCCGCAAAAGAATTGTTAAAAATTTTATTTAGAGTATTATGAGCTAATATTTTATCTATTGTAATAGCTATGTTTATTTCCCATTATTCCAAACAATAAATTCACCTTCATTTGAAATTTTTCCTCGGCGACCACGATCATCAACAACTGTGACATCCATTTTTGAATTCGATAAAACTTTTACGTTAATACTCCCATCCTCATTTTTTGGAATAATCTTATCCAACTGTTCATCAGATAATTTCACATTTATTGAACCATCAGCATTTGTTGAAACTAGCTTGTAATTTGAATTTACGTTAAACTTTTGGTTGTTATCATCTGCCATTGCAGGTGAAACAGAATGCACCATAAATCCAAATGATGCCATCAACAATGATGAACCAATCATCAATTTGTACCAGTTTTCAGAAACGATCTTTTTCATAATATTAAATTTTAAATTGTGCCTACTCTTTAATGGATTTTCGGCTTCCTCCGTTGTATTATGGTTTAAACTTACCCATAACGTTTTCGGGCTTGGCGAAGGTGGCGATTTGCACCAAAAATGTTGATGCGGAGAACCAAACTTTGATTAACCACAAATGTGTCTGCGGAGCTCTGAACCGCCACTTTTGCCAAACCCGTGTTATGCCTTCGTTGTTCATTTTTG
>CAMDGP010000269.1 GCA_945897765.1 Chitinophaga pinensis | reverse complement strand
TGTCCATAGATCCAATAATCAATTGAAGAAGATTGGATGAATTCATCTAAATCGACGGCAAAAGCTTGATTGATTGGGCTGCCGAGATATTCCAACGGATAATGCAAAAAAGTCGGTACATGATGTGTGATAACAATACAGCTTTCTCTTGTGTTTCCTTCAATTGCCGATTTTATAAAAGTCAAATTTTCCTCGAATAGCTTATTGTACTCCATTATTGAAAACCGACCTTCTCCTGATTTTATTACATGAAAATCATTCAATCCATTTTGGATAGACCAAGCTTTATCCGGATAAATTTTTGTCCAAAGCGTTGAGAAAATTAACTTAACAGAATCGTGATTTACCCATGTGTTATTCACAAGAAACACATTCTTACGAATAGCTTCATTCAATTCGCCTGTGCGTTCGTTAATATCAGAATGGTAATATTCATGATTTAAAGGAATCCAATATGTAAAAGCAAAATTGTCAGCGCAATAGTCAAAGAAATCCTTGTGATCATCAATTGATCTGAACAGTAGTATATCTCCAGCAAGAATAAGGATATCTCCTTCTGGTTTCAGAGGATTTTCCGAAATAAACTTCCTGTTTTCAGGAAACTCTAAATGAAGGTCAGAAGCGTATTGAATCGTCATTTGTTTCTTTATAAATCTATTGAGTCGTTGAAAAGAATTGAATTTAATGATAATTTTTATGTCAAATCTTTTTTATAAAAAAAAACGCATCCTTTCGAATGCGTTTTTACTATTTGTTTGTTGTTGTTTCTTTTTATTTCGTAAGTTCTTCTTTAACTAATGCTGCAATCATTTTACCGTCGGCTTTTCCAGCTAGCTTGCCAGAGAGAACGCCCATCACTTTTCCCATTTCTTGAGGTCCGCTAGCGCCAGTTTGAGCAATTGCTGCAATTACTTCAGCTCTAACTTCGTCTTCTGAAAGCATTTTTGGTAAGTATTCTTCAATTACTTTTGCTTGAAACAATTCGTCTGCAGCTAAGTCTTCTCTGTTTTGTGCGATGTACAAATCGTATGTTTCAATACGTTGTTTGTGGAGCTTCATACAGATTTTCATTGCTATCTCTTCAGAAACTTCACCGCTTCCGCCAGAAGTTGCCTCCAACAAAAGTTTTGATTTGATGTCTCGCAATGCAGCAAGACGTTCTTTGTCTCTCGCCAGCATTGCTGTTTTAATCGCAGTGTTAATTGTTTCGGTAAAGCTCATTAGTCAACGTTGTCGTGTAAAAAATTGTTTCCTCTTAAAGTTGCAGATCCATCTGCGTTACCAGACAATCCAAATTTAGAATAAGAAGTTTCTGTGCTTGGCGTTTCATAATTCAAATTGATGTTACGACGAACGTAAGCAGGCTCATTTTCAAACTCAGAAATACCTTCCGCTTTTTTCAATTTTGTTGTCAATTCTTGAATTTTAGACATTCTCTCATTAGTTCTTTTACTCATTTCTTCTGGAGAAAGAACTTCTTTTTTAGGAGAATTATCGAACGATGGAGTGCTTTTTGGCTCTAAATCTAATTCATGACGAATAATAACTTTTTCCTCTGAGTTTGGTGCAACAAATTCAGGTGTTGATGGAATTGAAGTTACAGGAGTTTCATTTATAACTTCTGGTGTTTTAACATCAACGATGTCCCAAGAATATTTTTGAACTGGCTCAGGAGTAAAGATTTTTTCTTCCACCTTAGGTTCTTCTTCAACTGTTGAAGCAGCTTCAATTTCAACATCAACTGTTTCTGTGAAAATAGGTGTTACTTCTTGAACTGGTGTTTGCTCAAATAAATCAAATGATTTTTTCTCTTCTTGAACAGGCGTTGAAATCGGATTCACAATAGCGGTAGAATTAAGAACGCCAATTGTTGGTTCTTCCGTTTTCAAGAAAGGAGCTTGTGCTAATTGTTCTGTAACAGTTTGTTCTTGTTGAACAGGCGTTTGAAGTGGAGTTGTAATTTCTTTGCGTCCTTCTTCGTCCATTGAAATCACAACACGCTCAGGCGCTTTTTCGTAATCAGTAATTTGTGCAGGTGAAAATCCAGTAGCTATTAAAGTAATACTGATTTTATCTCCTAAAGATGCATCGAATCCATGACCCCAAATTACATCAGCAGTTGCACCTGCAGCATCTTGGATATAATCCGTAATGTCTGTGATTTCGTCCATCATTACTTCTTTGTTTCCGTAAGTGATGTTCAATAATACATATCGAGCACCATTAATGTCATTGTCATTCAACAATGGAGATATCAATGCAGATTTAACAGCAACAATTGCTCTGTCGTCACCTTCAGCAACAGCACTTCCCATGATTGCACGGCCGCTATTTCTTAGAACTGTGTTTACATCATTGAAATCAACGTTTATAGAACCAGTAACCGAAATTACTTCAGCGATTCCTTTTGCAGCAATTGTTAAAATATTATCAGCATGTCCGAATGCATCAGATAAAGACATGTTTTTACCAAATTCACGTAAACGTTCGTTATTGATAATCAACAAAGTATCTACGTTTTGACGCATTTTTTCTAAACCTTCTTCTGCTTGTTGTCTTCTTTTACGACCTTCAAAACTGAAAGGAATAGTAACGATACCAACCGTTAAAATACCAAGGTCTTTCGCAACTTGCGCAATAACAGGAGCAGCACCAGTACCAGTACCACCACCCATTCCAGCAGTTACGAAAACCATTTTTGTGTTTTTAGAAAGCAATTCTCTAATTTCCTCGATGTTTTCGATTGCTGCATTCATTCCCACTTCAGGAAGCATACCAGCGCCACGTCCTTCTGTAAGGTTTGGTCCTAATTGAATCTTGAATGGAACTGGAGAAATGTCTAATGCTTGACGGTCAGTGTTACAAACGATGAAGTCAACACCATGTATTCCTTGATTGTACATATGGTTAACAGCGTTGCTACCACCGCCACCAACTCCGATTACTTTAATGATTGAGTTCACATCTCTTGGTAAGTCAAACTCCATTTTTGGCATGTCAAATTCCATAATTTCTGGTATATTTCTAATTTTTAATTATTTATTCTTAGTTGTTATCGTCGTTGAAGAAATCTCTTGTAAAATCTCTTGTTGACTTTAATATTTTATCGAAGAAGCCTCCACGTTTTTCTGGATCCGAGTGTCCGGTTACAACTTCCTCTTGTGTTTCAGACATTTTAACGCTTTCTTTTGCGGTTTCAAAACCTTTCATCACCAAACCAATTCCAGTAGCGTAGATTGGACTTGCTAATTCAGTTAGATTATTTGTGTTTGCAAGG
>CAMDGP010000268.1 GCA_945897765.1 Chitinophaga pinensis | reverse complement strand
TTTGTTGTCGCCTTTAAAACGAACAATTGAGAATTCAGTTGCCGCTGCTCCAGGAGCAATATTAGTTACCTTGATTCCATACTCAACTAAATCGATGCGCATTGCTTGTGAAAGTGCATCGACAGCGTGTTTAGTTGCACAGTATACATTTCCACCTACATACACTTCTTTTCCTGCTATGCTTGAAATATTGATAATCTGACAATTTCCATTTACTTTTAATAATGGAATTAGAGCTTTAGAAACATACAATAAACCTTTCACATTTGTGTCAATCATTCTATTCCAATCGTCTGTGAGTCCACCATCGATAGGACCTCTGCCAACTGCTAAACCAGCATTATTTACAAGAATTCGGATGTTGCTTTTTACAAATTCCGAAAGCGAATCAACTGCTTCATTTACAGCTTTTTCATCGCGAACATCAGTACAAAGAAGCTCTATTTGGATTGATTCGGAACATAATTCCTCTTTAAGTTTTTCTAATCTATCCTGACGTCTGGCCATTAAAACCAATGAATAACCATTTTTTGCGAAAATTCGAGCAGTTGCCTCTCCGAAACCTGAGGTTGCACCAGTTATAAATGCGAATGAAGCCATAAAATAAATTTATTTGAACGTAATTTTTGAGGAAGTCTAGAATCATCTAAAAACAGTAAAGCAACAAAAATTAAAAAGGGAATTGCTGGGATTTTGTAGCGAACAATTGCACCTATAATAGGAGTTGTTAAACCAATAATCACAAACAAAAGAATGGAGAAAGTCAAGCAAAAAATGATGAATTTCCACTGCTGTGGAGTCACTTTTTTTCGGTAAAACCAACCTATGAATAAAATGAAAAAGATAAATAAATTTTCAAAAAGTGGAGGATAAAACAAAATTCCTTTCAATTCGGTGGGCCAAGGACGCGTTAACGTATTCATAAAGGCTTTTGGACTTGCTTTGATAAATGACCACAAGTTTGGTTCAAGATAATCCATATAAATTGAACTATTGACATTTAAAAAATTAGCCAAATTGATAAAATCTCCTTGTTTCGCAGCCATTATCACCAAGAAATTATAAGTTGGGAAAATGGTTCCAATTCCTAATGCTACTAGTAAACAAGCGACAATTGTGACCAAATGAATGATTATGGTTCGTTTCGTTTTTTGAGAAATCCACCACGCAAGAATGGCCGGAATTAAAGCCACAAAAACGTAAAACTTCATTATGAATAAAATTGGAATCAGAAATAGAATCCATAAATAGGTGGAGATTTTGTGCGAACCACTTATCAGTTTGTAAACATTCCAAGTAAATGAACCTAAAGCAAAAATTAAAATTGATTCTTTCAAAATCCCTGCACTCCAAAACACAAAAGATGGGATTAAGAAAACAACTAAATAGGTCTTCCATTTACTTTCAGAAAAAACAAGGAACAAACGAGCAAGCGAATATGAACCAATAAAGGTCAAGAAATTAAAGAAAAGGCTGTGAACGTGGTAGTTACCAAAGGAGAACAATCGAACAAAGGCATTTAGTCGGATTACAAGGCGATTATCATTAAGTAAACCGTTGTCATACGAACGATACCAGTTATACATATCTGAATAATACTGTTTTAAGAAATAGTCATTTTCACAATTTATTCCGAAAAGCATTTTAAAATAATCCAAAGGATGTTCCCAAAGCGCATTATATAAATACTTGCTGTCATCAAAGTATTTGAAAGTATCAGCTTCCATTCGTACAGGATAGTAATAAATGTAAATAAGGTAAATTACTAATCCACAAAAGGCTTTGATTAAAAAGGCAAATTGTAAAGAAAGTGCACTAAAGCTTGCAGTTTTGAAATACTTTAATTTCCCAATCAGCCACAAAAAAAAGGCAAGGTAAGTGAGGTACAATAAGACATTTAAAAATTGCATTGATACAAAAATACAATTTTAACTCCTTGTTTGAAGTTTTGAATAGTATTGAAAGCAGGGTAAAATTGAATTCTATTATTGTTTATTTGACTTTCAAGCTTCGTACAAATAGATATTCTAAAATTAAAAATAAAGCATTTAATCGAAGAAGGATCTAATTGTTAATAGTATCGATCATTCTTTGCCATGAATTTCAAAAGAAATTTGTGCTAAACTATTAGTTAAGTTTGTGTAAGTAGTATCATAAAAAGAAGTTTTTTTTTCATAAATGATTAAAGTTTTTTTTCTGCCTATAATTTACATTTTTGGATAAAATCCAGTAAAATAAAACCTTCTTTGTTAAGTATATTGAACTCTATGGTATTTTCCCTAATTTATTTTTTTACTTAAGACTTATAACTCTGAAAATTCGTCCATAACTCCGACATTCTGTCAGCGTTTTTTGAATGGCACACAGATTGACAATTGCAACTCAAATTAAATAATTCAATATGAGAACAGGTCAAATAAATGTGCAAACGGAAAATATCTTTCCAATTATTAAGAAGTTTTTATATTCCGACCACGAGATTTTCTTACGTGAGTTGGTGTCAAATGCAGTTGATGCATCACAAAAAATTAAAGTTCTTTCGGCTAATGGGGAATACAAAGGTGAAGTTGGGGATTTGAAAGTCGAAGTGATTTTAGATCCAGTTGAAAAAACATTAACGATTCGCGATAACGGTATCGGAATGACAGCTGACGAAATCGATAAATACATCAATCAAATTGCGTTTTCTGGGGCTGAAGAATTCGTTCAACAATACAAAGGAAACGAAGGTGCAGAACAAATCATTGGTCATTTCGGTTTAGGTTTCTACTCAGGGTTTATGGTGGCTGAAAAAGTTCAAATTCGCACACTTTCTCGTCACGATGGTTCGCAAGCTGTACAATGGGAAAGTAACGGTTCACCTGATTATACGATTACAGACATCGAAAAAGAAACACGTGGGACGGACATCGTTCTTTACATTTCTGAAGAATCAAATGAGTTTTTAGAAAAAGAACGTATTTCAGGTATTTTGAACAAGTATTGTAAATTCTTGCCGATTCCTGTACTATTTGGTAACAAAACAGAATACATTGATTCACCTGAAGGAGAAAAAGACGAAAATGATAAAATCAAACGTGTTGCGATAGAAGTTCCAAATCAGATCAATAATGTAACGCCAGCTTGGACAAAAGCGCCAATTGATTTATCGGACGAAGATTACAAAAACTTCTACCGTGAATTGTATCCAATGACTTTTGATGATCCATTGTTTCACATTCACTTAAATGTTGATTACCCATTCAATTTGACTGGGATTTTATATTTCCCACGCATCAAAGAAAACGTAGAAGTTCAACGAAACAAAATCAATTTATACTCCAATCAAGTTTTCA
>CAMDGP010000267.1 GCA_945897765.1 Chitinophaga pinensis | reverse complement strand
GGATCCATTCTCCAATGCTATTATTATTGCAGATGCGATTAAGAAAAACCATAAGTTTGAAGACGCCAATGTTCAAATAACATCAAGTAAGTTTTTCAATGGTAACGCCAAATATTTGTATTATGACCGTGATAGTGTTTTGACGAAAGTCCAATTATCAAACATTAAATCAAACGGAAAATACACAATTGGTATTGGTGAAATTTCTGAAGGAAGTAAGTTTAAATTAAGTAAAGAATTTGATTATTTCGGGAAAATTAATGTGATTTCAAAATTGCCGGGTGTAGTTCTAGACGGTCAAGCACGATTGGATCATAAATGTAAATATGAAAAATCTTGGATGTCATTCCAAGACACAATTATAGCTAAAAATATCCAAATTCCAATTGCAGAAAATCCAGTTAATGCTAAAGGGGGAAAATTATCAAATGGTTTCCTTTGGAGAGATACTGAAAGAGCTGATAGTTTAAGAATCTATCCTTCATTTATGTCTAAACAAGAAGGAGAAGTGGATATAAGATTGTTCAATTCATTTGGCTATATACAATTCAACGACAAAGCAAATGAGTTTCAAATTGCGAGTAAAGATCGCTTGAACAAAAAAGATTCTTTGACGAATATCCTTAAATTACATCTTGGTACTTGTTCTGTTGGTGGAGAAGGGGATATAACACTTGGAATTAATTTGGGAGAAATGAAAACTGATTTATATGGTAAAATAGATTATGACCCAACTGAAAAGAAAACGACCATTTTAGCAAATGCTAAAGTAGATTTCACAATTTCAAAAGAAGTTATTGAAGGTTTAGCTAACAAGTTAAAAGTTGTTCAAGAATTTAAAGAGCTAGATTTGAAAAACCCAATGTATAATATGAGAAATACACTTACTCATTGGTCTTCTAAAAAAACAATGGAAGATGTAATGCGAGATTTTGATGAGGAACGTCTGAAAAAAATGCCATCCACATTAGAAAATACATTTATTCTGACAGGTCTAGTTCTTGAATCCTATGGTTCTTCAAATGTAGGTGGTAGAAAAAGTGAGAAGGGTCTTATTTCTAAAGTATCAAAAATTGGGGTGATGGGAATGAATGGAAATGCTGTCATGAAAGAGGTTGATTTTGACATATTCTATTTGCAAACGTTCACTAAAGAATCTGGTCAAGGTTTTTCTTGGAATCTAACATTACCCGAAGAAAGAAAGTATTTTATCAACTATTCGATGGATAAAAAAGATGGCGCTTTATTGTTTTATACGAATGATGATATTTTCAATAAATCAATCATTGACATTAAACCTGATAAACGTAAATCAAAAAACTTTACCTTTGACTTAGCAGAAGAGGCGATTGGAAGTGCGCTAGTTGCGAAATTTAGAGGGTATTTTTTATATAGATAAAGCATGCTAATTTTCACAAACGTAATAGTTGCCTATTTAATTGGTTCTATTCCAACGGCATTTTGGGTCGGAAAATATTTTAATGGAATCGATATTCGTGAGCATGGAAGTAAAAACGCCGGCGCAACTAACACTTTTCGTGTTTTAGGTAAAAAATCAGGTTGGTTTGTACTTATGGTTGATATTTTAAAAGGTGTTGCCGCAGCTACATTACCCTATTGGTTTCAAAGTCAGCTAATTGGTTTCAAAGATGAGTTGCTGATTCTGCAATTAAGTGCTTCTTTCTGTGCTGTTTTTGGTCATGTTTTTCCAATATTTGCCGGTTTTCGTGGAGGAAAGGGAGTTGCGACTTCTTTAGGAATTGTAATTGGTTTAAATCCTTTAGCGGCTGCAATTTGTCTTGTTGTTTTTCTATTAGTTTTTATTTCGTCAAAATACGTTTCCTTAGGCGCAATTACTGCTGCTTTGGTGTTTCCTTTCGTGAGTTATTTCGTTCTAAAAAACGATATCCGAATTATGATTATTTTCACGATTATACTCTCTTTTTTAGTGATTGTTGCGCATCGAAAAAATATCTCTCGTTTACTCAAAGGAGAAGAAAATAAAATGAACCTTTTGAGGAAGAAAGCGTAATATTTTAAGTTAAAAATAGTATTAATTATACGTGTTTTGCCTACTAAATACCGTGTTTTGCGATTGTTCTTGTTATTCCTTGCCTTGAATTTTATCATTGATATTCAGGCGCAAAAGGAAATTGATCAAAAAAAACGTGCAGATTCTTATTTTGAAAACAAACAATATTCACCAGCATTAAAAGAATACACAGAACTTTTGAATCAAAATCAAAAGTATATGGAAATTTATTTTAAGTATGCTGTTTGTTTATTTTACACAGAAGATATAAAAAAATCAACACCTTATTTTGATTTAGTTTTAAACCAAACAAAAGTCTCATTTGATGCAGATGCATATTATTACCGTGCGAAAATTTACCAACACCAGTATAATTTCAATAAAGCAATTCAATTTTTCACGAAATATCTAGAACTGAAACCGAAGAAAGAGCAAAACTTAGATGCACTGACGGAAATCAATTATTGTAGCCAAGCACAAAAATCGTTAACGCAACCAGCATCGCTCAAAATTATTTCAAAGATAGTTTCTTCAAGTTCAGAATTCTTTCCAAATTATAATTTTCAAACCGATAAATATTCTCAAAATACGATTCGAGAGGTTTTTGAAAAACAAAATGCCAAATTTAAATTCGACACAAGATATATTTCTATAAAACGTGGCATGAATTACCGAATTTTTGCTAGTTATAGCGATTTAAGTGAACAAGGGAAAGATATTTTTATACAAAAAAAAGTAGATGGAGAATGGGATAAACCAACGCGGTTATGCTCCGAAATCAACAGTAAATTTGATGAAGATTACCCTTTTTATGACGAACAAAAAGGAATCCTTTATTTTAGTTCTAGAGGTCATAATTCAATTGGAGGATATGATTTGTTTCATGTAAAATATAATATTGATGATAACACTTGCACTGAACTAGAAAATTTAGGTTTCCCATTTTCTTCTCCTAATGATGACTTGTGTTATATTCCTGACGGTGGAACTAATAATGTGATTTTTGCAACGGATCGAAATGGAAATCCTGCTAAAATTGAAATCCTCAAGGTTGAAAAAGAAGATAAAAAGGTGGAGATGCTTTTTGTGAAAGGAGTTTTCTCGGATTTAATTGATTCGCAAAATACAGATATAGAAATCACTGTCAAACACAAAGAGACAGGAGACACTTTTGTGCCAATTTTCACAAGTAAAGCAGGAAAATACATAATCTGTTTGCCAAAAGATGGTGTTTATATCTTTCAGTCAAAAGTAACAGGTTCGTTAACCGTTTTTAATGACGAAATTCAAATTACAGTTCCTCCAAAAGGCAAACAAGTTTCAC
>CAMDGP010000266.1 GCA_945897765.1 Chitinophaga pinensis | reverse complement strand
TAAAAGGAATTGAAGATTTCGCTCCTGAATGTGCTGTTTTGAAGGTTGCTGGTTCAGAATGTTTAGATTATGTTGTTGATGAAGCAGTGCAAGTTTATGGCGGTATGGGCTATTCTGCAGAGTCAACCGTTGAAAGAGCTTACCGTGATGCACGTATCAATCGTATTTTTGAAGGTACAAACGAAATCAATCGTATGTTGACTGTTGATATGATGTTGCGTCGTGCAATGAAAGGAGAATTAGATTTAATGGGACCTGCGATGAAAGTTGCTGGTGAATTAATGAGCATCCCTCCTATTCAAGAGACTGTAACAACTCCACTTGGAAACGAAGAAAGATACATAGAAGGTTTCAAAAAATGTATATTAATGGTTGCTGGTTCAGCAGTTCAAAAATTAATGCAAACACTTTCTAAAGAACAGGAAATATTAATGAACATTGCAGACATCGCGATTTGGACTTACCAAGCTGAATCTGTTTTATTAAGAGTTCAAAAGAAAATCGCACGTTTAGGTGAGGAAGCAAGTGCCGTTGATATTGCAATTTGTAGAACTTACTTCTATGATATCGCTGATAAAATCAACAAAGCTGCAAAAGATGCTATCTATTCTTTCGCTGAAGGTGATGAAGTTCGAATGATGACAATGGGCTTGAAACGTTTCACAAAAACGGAGGTTTACAACATCAAAGAAGCACGTCAATTGATTGCACAAAAATTAATCAACGACGGAAGATACAATTTTTAATTCATTTTGATTTAACTGAAAAGCATTCGTTACATGGCGAATGCTTTTTTTTTTAATATTTACCAATTTCAAGTGTTACCAATAAATATTGGTTTAAATAACCTCAGAAGTAGGAACCCAATTCTTTATCGTTTTATGAATATGAGAAACGCTACAATCGTATTTTTCAGCTAATTGACTCAAGGTCATTCCTTTCTCATTTCTTAAATATGCAATACGTTTTTTTTGTGAATAATTCAATGGATCAGGACGACCAATCGATGTATTACCGCCTTTAGGACCATATTTTAATCTCCTTTTAAGCCACAAATCGCTATTATCTCTTTTTCCTTGGCGAAAACCAATTAAAATAGATTCACTATATGTTGACCATTTTAAATTAGAAACCGAATTGTTCTTGTAGTCACCATCAATATGAATAACTACCTTCTTTTTTCGTGGCAATTTGTTTTCAATGAAAGCTTGAGCTACTGCTTTATGAGGATAAACAGTTTTACGAACCCCTTTATCATCAATTAAATCTGTCATTAAGAAACCATTATCAGGATGAACTCTTAATAATTTCACTTTTGAAACATAGTGAATAGTACGGCTATTTTTATAAACCTTCACTCTATCTTTTGATCGAATATTACCTAATTCAGAAATTTCATAGTCTGAAAAACCAGGTACGCTTTTCCATTCTTCCATATTGTACAAACAACCAAAAGCTTTTTTTTGTTCTTAAAGCTTAAATTTCTTTTATATATCAATTGGTTACTAAAATTGAGTTTACGAAAAAAGGAACTAAAATAGGCTCAAAAAAAAGGGAATCGTTACTGAATCCCTTCTCAAAAATTATGATTAAAGTTCTACTTCGACAAATGCATGTTTCTTTCAGAATAAATCTTCGTAAAGAATGGATCTTTCAAGTTTTTGATGAAACGAATTGCTTCACCTGTAGATTTCATTTCTGGACCTAATTCCTTTTTTACATCAGGAAATTTCTCGTAAGAAAATACCGGAATTTTGATTGCGTATCCTTCTTTTCGTGGATTGAAATTGAAATCGGTCACTTTGTTTACTCCTAACATTACTTTCGTTGCGAAGTTCACATACGGTTCATCGTAGGCTTTCGCAATGAAAGGAACAGTTCTCGAAGCACGTGGATTTGCTTCAATCACATAAACTTTATCGTCTTTGATGGCAAATTGAACGTTCAACAAACCAACTGTTCTCAATTCTACCGCGATTTTCTTTGTAATATCCTCAATTTGAGTCATAACAAAATCTCCTAAATTGTACGGAGGAAGAACGGCATACGAATCTCCAGAATGTATTCCTGCTGGCTCAATGTGTTGCATGATTCCTATTATGTATACATTTTCTCCATCGCAAATCGCATCAGCTTCTGCTTCAATTGCGCCACCTAAAAAGTGATCCAAAAGAATTTGATTGTTACCCATTTCGTTGATAATGTCTACAACGTGGTGCTCCAATTCTTCTTTATTGATGACGATTTTCATTTTTTGTCCACCCAAAACGTAAGAAGGACGCACTAACAAAGGAAAACCAAGTTCATCAGATAATTCCAATGCTTGTTCAGCGCTTTCAACCACACCGTATTGTGGGAACGGAATGTTGTTTTTCTCCAATAATTTTGAAAAACGACCTCTGTCTTCCGCTAAATCCAACGCATCGAAGCTTGTTCCAAGGATTTTGACACCGTAACGATTTAGTTTCTCAGCCAGTTTCAACGCTGTTTGACCACCAAGTTGAACGATGACTCCTTCTGGTTTTTCGTGTTGAATGATGTCGTAAATGTGTTCCCAAAAAACAGGTTCAAAATACAATTTATCAGCTGTATCAAAGTCCGTAGAAACCGTTTCAGGATTGCAGTTAATCATGATTGTTTCATAGCCACATTCTTTCGCTGCCAAAACACCGTGTACACACGAATAATCAAACTCAATCCCCTGCCCTATTCTGTTTGGACCGGAACCAAGAACAATTACTTTCTTTTTATCGCTTACGACACTTTCATTTTCGTATTCAAAAGTGGAGTAATAATAAGGGGTTTTCGCTTCAAATTCTGCAGCACAAGTATCTACTAGCTTATAAACACGATTGATTCCAAGATCTGTTCTTTTATTGTAAACTTCCGATTCCAAGCAGCGAACTAAATGCGCAATTTGTCTGTCGGCGTATCCTTTTTGTTTCGCTTCGAACAATAAATCTTTGGGTAAATTTTCGATGTGAAACTTTTCGATTTTGCGTTCCAATTTTATCAATTCTTCAATTTGCTTTAAAAACCAAATGTCAATCTTAGTCTTTTCAACGATTTTAGCCATTGGAATTCCAAGCTTGATGCCATCGTAAATATGAAACAAACGGTTCCAACTTGCATGACCTAAAGAATGTAAAATGGTATCTTGATTTGTTAATTCTTTTCCGTCAGCGCCTAATCCATTTCTGTCGATTTCCAAGGACTGACAAGCTTTTTGCAAGGCTTCTTGGAACGACCGACCGATTCCCATTACTTCACCAACGGACTTCATTTGCAAGCCCAATTCTCTGTTTGTCCCTGGGAATTTATTGAAGTTCCAACGAGGAATTTTCACGATAACATAAT
>CAMDGP010000265.1 GCA_945897765.1 Chitinophaga pinensis | reverse complement strand
AATAACTGCTACGGTAACAGTTCCATTCATCGGAGGTGTTGATCAAGATGTTGAATTTACAGGTTACAAAATCGTTGTTGGTGCTGCTGGAACAATTGAGCAAGTTATCGCTCCAATCGTTGTTTCTCCAAACCCTGCAAACGATGAGATTAAAATTGAAGGTATTTCTGCTTCAATGAAAGCATCCAAAGTTGAAATCACTAATATCGAAGGAAAAGTTGTTGCTTCTAAAGAAGTTTCTAATTCTTCTAACTTTAGCTTTGATTTAGCTGGAATGAAAGCCGGAATTTATTTCGTAAACGTAACTCACGCTAGCGGTGTTGAAACAGTTAAATTCATCAAAAACTAAGAATAAACCTTCTTATAATTCAAAGGGTGTGATTTAGTTCACACCCTTTTTTTTGTGGACTTTTTTTTGAGGTTTAGCTTTATTGAAGTTCCCATTTACTTCCCAAAGTATTGAATACACTTAGAAATGGAAGTGAATTTAAAACAAAATCAATAAAAAATACCGCGGAGACACAGAGAGCTTATTCAATATCTAACTCTGAGTTCTCTGTGCCTCAGTGGTGAAAACATTCAATACGTTGAAATTTTTATTTTCACTTGTTCTTTATTGTAACGATCTTCGGGAAACATCTGGGTAATTCAATAACTTTAATTTCGTTTGATTGCTAATCTACTTTGTGTTTTGTAACTGGAGTTTATTAAAGTGGTTCGGGAAATATCTAGGAAATTCAAATGAATAAATGAGTTTGGAAACACACACTTAGAAATTCTATCTGAGCTAAGGACTATAAATTCTGTTTAATAAGCTCTCTCATTACGTTTTTCCACCCAATTGATGAATGCTTTGTTCACGACTTTGTTTCCACCAGGTGTTGGGTAATTACCAGTAAAATACCAATCGCCCAAGTGATTTGGACAAGCAATATGTAAATTTTCAACCGATTGGAAAACGATTTCAACTTTCGCTTTAATCGTTGGTGGTGTCAACAATTCTGCGATTTTTGCCGAAATCTGTTCATCTGTAAAAGGAGCATAGATTTCCTTAACATAATTACGAACTTGTTCTTTCGGTAAGTTTACTTGCTCCAAGCATTTTTTATAAACTTCGTCGATAATTGCTGTTTGATTGGTGTCGCGCAATAATTGAATTGTAGCTTCAAAGGCAATAAAATCGCCCATTTTTGCCATGTCAATTCCGTAACAATCTGGAAAACGAATTTGAGGAGCAGAGGAAACGACAACTATTTTCTTTGGATTTAAACGATCCAAAATTCGTAAAATGCTTTGCTTCAATGTTGTACCTCGAACAATACTATCGTCAATTACAATTAAATTATCGGTATATGGACGAATTCCACCATAGGTGATGTCGTACACATTTGCCACTAAATCATCGCGTGTATCATCTTGAGTTATGAAGGTGCGTAACTTTGCATCTTTAATTGCCAATTTTTCAATTCGCGCTCTCCGATGGATAATTTCTTCAATTGCCTCCAAATTTGGATTCGCTCCTAAAGCCTGGATTTGATTGATTTTTTCTTCGTTTAAATGTTCTTCTAACCCTTTGATTAAACCATAAAATGAAACCTCGGCAGTATTTGGTATAAAGGAAAAAACAGAGTTGTCAAAATCATAATCCACCGTTTTTAAAACTTGAGGTACAATTAATCTACCTAATGCTTTACGTTCTTTGTAAATGTCTGAATCTGAACCTCTTGAAAAGTAAATACGTTCAAAGGAGCATTTTAAGGGTGTCAAAGGCTCGTTGATTATCTCTTCTGTAACTTTTCCATTCTTTTTAATAATCAAAGCGTGACCGGGTTTCAATTCTTGAATATCTTCCACTTTTAAATTGAACGCTGTTTGAATCACTGGGCGCTCAGAAGCAACTACACAAATTTCTTCGTCTTCATACCAAAATGCGGGACGAATTCCATTTGGATCGCGCAAAACAAAAGCATCACCATGGCCTAAAAGTCCAGCCATTGCATAGCCTCCATCCCAGTCTTCTGAAGCTTTCTTTAGAATTTTCACAAGGTTAATTTGTTCAGCAATTTTCTGATAAATATCTGTATTGCTGTAACCTAGAATTTTATATTGTTTGAATAGTTCGTCGTTTTCTACATCTAAAAAGTGTCCAATTTTCTCTAAAACGGTAACGGTATCCGATTTTTCTTTTGGATGTTGTCCAACGCGAACCAACACATCGAATAACTCGTCAACATTTGTCAAGTTGAAATTCCCAGCAACTACTAAATTACGTGTAATCCAGTTGTTTTGTCTCAAAAATGGGTGACAACTTTCGATGGAATTTCTTCCAAAAGTTCCGTAGCGTAAATGACCTAAAAATAATTCGCCTGTAAAACCAGCGTTCTTTTTAAGGTATTCGACATCTTTTAAATTTTCTGGATTTTCGTCAGCTATTTGCTCGAAACGTTCATTTATTTGGTCAAAAATATCTTGAATTGGACTTTTAGCAATGGAACGTGTTCTGGAAATATAACGTTCACCGGGTTGCATGTCGAATTTTATGTTTGCTAAACCAGCGCCGTCTTGTCCACGGTTGTGCTGTTTTTCCATCAGCAAGTGTAGTTTATTTACTCCGTAAAGTGCTGATCCATACTTTTGAAGGTAAAAATCTAAGGGTTTTTTGAGCCTCAAAAGGGCAATCCCACACTCGTGTTTTATAGCATCACTCATGGTCGCTGGAGAAAAAAATTTTGTGCGAAGTTAGCTATTTGATGGCAATATGTGACTTTTTATTACTGCGAAAAATTTGAAAGTTTTGTTTGGAAATATTTATAATTTTTCACGAGTAAAGTATACTAGAATAACGTTGATGGTTTATTTTTTTAAGAAATAATTTGAGTTTGCGCTTTCTTACCACCAATATTTAAAGTCATAATTTTAATGAAATTTCCAAATTGAGTTAATAATTTCATTTTGCCATTCTTTTTCCATGATGAAAAAGAATCAAAAAATCAAGGCTCTGAATTTATTTTTGTTCGCAAGTTATTATTATACATGTATTTATAACTCGTAGCGAACAATTTTAACTCCTTTCTGAAACTTAATTTTTTAAAAATGTTCTTGCAGAAATTTTAAAAATTTAAGTTTCAGTTCAGTAGCTAAAACCAAGAGATTCAAGGCCGACATTAGTTTCGTTAATATTCACCAAATAGCCCTCACTTCGATTAAATACTTGATTTTCAACAATCAAGTATTTTACTTGTACTATTGCGAACACTTAATAAAAATAAAATCAAAAAGAAAAATCACTTTTCTTTTGATTTAATAATTAATCGCAATGATAAATTGTAAGTCAAATAATTCCAAATCCAATTTAACAAA
>CAMDGP010000264.1 GCA_945897765.1 Chitinophaga pinensis | reverse complement strand
AACAATTACTCCACCCCCACCAGTTGAAATGATTTTATTTCCGTTGAAACTAAAAACGCCAAATTTACCAAAAGTTCCAGCATGTTTTCCTTTGAAATAAGAACCTAACGCTTCTGTACTATCTTCAATGATATCCAAATAATATTTTTCAGCAATTGAAACAAGTCGATCGATGTTGCCCATATTTCCTAAAACATGAACTGGCATAATTGCTTTGATTCTTTTTAGTGTAACTATATGGTGAGTAAAAATACCTTCTTCTGATTCTTTTGTAAAGGTATTTTCTGAAAGGTATTTTTCTAATAAATTCAAGTCCATTTGCCAATCAGATGCATTAACATCAATTAAAATGGGAGTTGCACCTGTGTATTTTATTGCATTAAGTGTAGCGATGAAAGTTATATTTGGTGCTATTACATGATCCTCAGAAGTTACACCAGCAAGAATTTGAGCGATGTGTAAACCAACAGTTCCATTCATGCAAGCAACACCATATTTTGCTCCGGCATAATCAGCAACCATTCGTTCAAACTGATTGACATAAGCGCCTGCTGAAGAAATCCAACCTGTATCTAAACAATCTTTAACGTATTTCCATTCGTTGCCGTTTAGGTGAGGTACAGAAAGAGGAATCATTTTTTATAATTTAATATCAAAATTAGTGTTTTATTTGTTTGTTATTAGTTCGAATAATGCCTTCAAAGATTTTAAATAGTTTTTCAAGAATTAACATTGCTATCGTTGTTGGTTTGAAAGCATGCATTCAACAATGTATTTCAAGTATTTATTTTGTGATTAAAAATCAATCATTTTTTAGTTTATATTTTAAATTTATTTTACTTTTGTTTAAAATTAAATCAAATGAATGTAGGAAGTAATTTAAAAGCGCTACGCAAACGTAAAAAATTATCGCAAGAGGATGTTGCTACGGCTTTAAGTATGCATCGTTCAACTTATAGCGGTTATGAAAATGACGTTGCTCTACCTAATATCGAGAATTTAATTGCTTTTAGTCAATTTCATGAATTATTAATTGATGATTTAGTAAAACTCGATTTTCAGTCATTTACAGAATCAGATTGGCAAAAGTTTGAAAATAAATGGAAAGAAGCTGCAAAAGGATCTAATCTTCGTATATTGACTTCTGTGGTTGATAGTAACAATGAAGAATTAATTGAATTGATACCAGAAAAAGCACGTGCAGGTTATGTGAGCGGTTATTCTGACCAAGAATTTATACAAGATTTACCGCGAATCAATTTACCATTTTTGTCTAAAGACCGTAAACACCGTGCATTCGCAATAAATGGTGATTCAATGCCTCCTCTCCCATCAGGTTCAATTGTTATCGGAGAATTTATTCAAGATTGGACTACACTAAAAACGGGAACTCCTTGTATTGTAGTAACGAAAAGCGAAGGAATTGTTTTTAAGTTCATTCACAATAACTTCAAGGAAAATAAATCTTTAATGCTGATATCTTCAAATGCACTTTATCAGCCATTTAGTGTTTCGACATCTGACATTCTTGAGGTTTGGAAATTTAGCGCTTACATCGCAAAAGAAATCCCTGAGGTTCAAATGGATCCACAACAGTTAAATCTCAACTTTAGAAATTTGCAATACGATGTTCAACGGATTTTGGAAAAGTTGAATCAATAAACTTTATTCAATAACCTCAAACTCAGTTCTACGATTTTTTGCACGATTCGAATCGCTTGTATTTGGAAACTTTTGCTTCGTTTCTCCAAATCCTTTTGCAATTAATCGCCCTTCATCAATTCCCTTTTCAACCAAATATTTTTTAACTTCATCTGAACGATTTTGAGAAAGTTGACGATTTTTTTCATCTTCGCCTAAATCATCAGTGTGGCCATTAATTGCAAATTTTAAGTGACTGTTTTTCAATAAGTAAGCTGAAAAACCATTTAATATGTATTTGCTTTTAGTTGTTAAAGTATAAGAATCGCTATCGAAAACAATATCATCAATACTGAAAGCTTTGCCTATTTCGACCGTGTCGATTTTCAATTTCCCTGTTTTTACAGCGACACCATCTGTTTTACTAAGTGTTTCTTTTTCAATCACTTTCGCATTGTATGCATATCCTTCCTTGTTGATGCTGACAGTAATATCTTGTTTTTGAGAAACTTTTACAACGGCAGCATATTTTCCATCATCGCCATTAACTTTAAACTGGGTTTTTTCACCAGTATCGTTGTAAGTGATTTCGACTTCCGCACCTTGAATTGGTTTTCCAGCCTCATCGATTAATTCACCTTTTAAAATCACAACTTCTTGTGGTCGCGCTTCTTCGTATAAATCGAAAGAATAAATATCCCAATCTCCTTCTTTCATGCTTGAATAATAGGCTTCTTTTCCATTTGTCGACACAAACAATCCAAGTTCATCTTCTTTGGAATTTATTGGATAACCAATATTTTTAGGTTCGGTCCATTTTTCACCTTCTTTACGAATGTAAAATATATCCAATCCTCCCAAACCTTTTCGTTTTTTTGTAGAATTTGAAACGAAGTACAAAGTCTCCCCATCTTGGTGAAAAAATGGACTTTTATCTTTTCCATCGGTATTAATTAAATCAAAAGGCTTTGCTTTACTCCAAGTGCCATCTTTTTGTTTTTCTGAAATAAAAATATCGTCATTTCGAGAGTCTTTTCTTAGCGATGTATAAAACAACATAGTTCCATCTGCTGACAAAGAGGGTTGTGCTTCCCACCCATCTTTTGTATTTATTGCAGGTCCCATGTTCACCAAGGATGTCCATTCAAAATCATTTCCTCCTTTTCCAGTTCGTTTATATGTTGTAGTGTATAAATCACAATTTAAGTAATCTTGATTATAAACTTTTTCTACTTTACATGCACAAATTATCATTTCTTTATTATCAACCGAAAGTGTTGCTGTTCCATAATTAAAAAAACTACCATCATTAAATGGTTTTGGTAATGGATCGCCGGATGTGAAAGGCCCTTTGGAATCTGCTCTGGAAGAAATACTGAATTCCTCTCGGATATTCGAAGAAATGTCCCCCAAATTTTTTCGGTCTATTTTACGTGTAAAAAACAACAAATCATTATCTGGTGAAAGCATTGGGAAATATTCATCCAACGTTGAACTCACCATTTGAACTTTTTTCGGAACAAAAGGAACTGGATTTTCAACCATGTTTTTTTCAAATGCAACATCCTCTAAAATTGATTCTATTTCTTTTTTTTGTTGCAAAAAATTCTCTGACAATTTTGAAAAATCATCTTGCGGGAAATCTACAAATTTTTGAAAATACGGAATGGCATTTTTTAAATCACCGCTTTGTAAAAGTGTTACACCAACAATATAATAACAA
>CAMDGP010000263.1 GCA_945897765.1 Chitinophaga pinensis | reverse complement strand
CCGACCCGTCGCAAAACCAAAAGAGCCATTTTGTGCCAACGCACCAATGAAAATAAAAAGGTAAATGAAAAAACTTAGAGTTATAGATTTCTTTTGTGGTGCTGGAGGTTTTTCCGAAGGTTTCAGACAGATGGGTTATGAAATCATTTATGGTTTCGACCATTGGAAACCTGCTGTAGAAACTTATAACCATAATTTCAATCTGAATTGTGTAGTTAAAAATATTTTAGACTTTAAAAGTTCAATCGCTGAAATTGAAAGTTTGCCTAATACTGAAATTATAATAGGAAGCCCTCCTTGTGTTAGTTTTTCTAGTTCAAATAAATCAGGCAATGCAGATAAATCTTTGGGTGTTGAATTAACAGAGACTTTTTTAAGAATTGTTGCTGTAAAAAAACACCAACCCAATTCGATACTCAAAGCTTGGTTTATGGAAAATGTCGTTAACTCGAAAAGATATTTACAAACAGCTTATACTTTCAAGGATTTAGGGTTAACTGAATGGGCAAATAAAAACAGAATTAGTCCTTTAAAAATTGCAATTGACCTATATGAAAACTCGGCTATAATTAATTCTGCTGACTATGGCTCTTTTCAAGCTAGAAAAAGAGTTATTTCAGGTGAAATAATAAAAAAGGGTAAACTTATATTACCTAAATCATCACATTCAGAAGATGGACTTGATGGCAAAAAGAAATATATGACAATCGGAAAGATGAAGCAAAATTTCCCTCATCCCTTTACGAAACTTTCAGATAAGATTATTAATGACCCACACTATCAAATTAAGATTTCACAAAGTCAATTGACTGATCATTTTTACGATACGGGAATTTATAAAGTGGAATGGAAATTTTCAAAATATTGGAAAATAAACCATCCATTTATGGGGAAAATGTCATTCCCTGAAAATGAAAACAAACCTAGTCGTACAATTACAGCAACAAAAATTGCAAATTCTAGAGAGTCTATAATTTATAAAACTGAAATTAACAGATTGGGTGATGGCGAATACCGTCTGCCAACAGTAAGAGAAGCAGCAATAATAATGGGGTTTCCCATTACCTATCAATTTATAGGTGCAGAAAATAATAAATGGCGTTTAGTAGGTAATGCCGTATGTTGTTCAGTAAGTAGAGCATTTGCTAAAGTTGTACTTGATGTACATCGCTTCTCAATACCAAGCTCACTTGTATTAAAAAACAAACCCAAAATTGATGGCATTGTAAACCTTAATACTTACAAGATAAAATCTCTTAACAAGCCTCCAATAAAAAATCAAGGTTCAAGATTTAGAAGACACGCTATCAAAGATGGTAACTTAACAGTTACTTTATCCAACTACGATATTGAGAATAACCCCAAATCAGCCGAAGGTAAATGGTTTACCTCAATTCAATATGGAACAGGAAAAGGATTTCCGATTCAAAAAATTAATGATAAATATTACAAAAACCTTGAAGAAATAATAAATGATTACAAAGGCGGGAAGGAGTTTCTGAAATATATTAATAATGGATTTTCGGAAAAAATTGGGAATGCGAATGAACTTCAAAAACTATACGAGCTCCAAATATCTAGTACTAAACATATAGAACCAACTGAATTAGTTGATTTAGTTCAAGAAATAATTGATGAACTAAAAATTGAAAATGTGGAAATAGAACAAAAGAAATTGATAGTTTTCAAACACAAGGAAAAAATCCCAGTGAAACAATTCTTCGCATTATATGCAATAAATAAAATATCAACAATTGCAAACGGGAGTTAATTATGCCAGTACAATTTCATACAAATAATCCAATAGATGCTTTAGAAACCATAATCGTTAAAGAAGATGGTTCACCACTGCGTGGTGAAATCGATATTTACAGAAAACTCTGGATGGATTTAAATAAAAGTAGTCTAGATTGGGATATTTGGCACGATCTAAAATTACCAGAACATTCAGATAATTTTAACTACTATAAAAAAACCAGCTCTCAAATAGATTTCTTAATTCTGTGTAAATATGGACTACTAGTCCTAGAAGTAAAAGGTGGCTCTATTTCAACAAAGGACAACACTTTTTTTTACGGAAAGAATTTTGAAACACCAATAAAACAAAATCCCTTTAAACAAGCTGAGGGATATAAATACACTTTAAAAGACAATATTCTAAATAATCTAAAAGGATGTTTTTTTTGTGAGGCAACAGCTTTCCCTCACGTAGATTACCCTTTTGATTCAAAGTTGATAGATAAGAAGTTATTATGGACTTCATTTATTGCAAAGGATTACGATGGCTCAATCGAGAAGTTCCTTTTAAATGTGTTTGAATACTCTAAAAACAAACACAAGAAACACTTTAGAATTTATGAAGACATTACGCCTAAGGAGTATGTTTCTATCAAAAAGATACTAAGTCCAATTATAGGAGACAGGAATCAAATAAACACTATAAATACGCTTGAGTGGCTAGGTGTTCAAAATATTGAAATACTCGAAGGTTTGTATAAGAACCCTAGAATTATGATTGAAGGTCCGCCAGGTTGCGGAAAAACTACTATTGCAAAAGCATTCATTGATAAGCAACATAATAAAAATGGAATTTATTTATGTTGGAACAACCTATTGATGCACTACACCAAATCCTTGTTAACCGATAGGCAACTTTCCAGCAACATAGAGGTAACAACCTATTTTAGATTCTTTCAAAAGCATAATCCTTCAATTGACTATAAAATATTAAGCTCAATGAGTGAGGATGAGTTTTATGAAATAGTTAAAGACACCATTCAAAAACTTGAAAAAAATGATAATCTAAAGCTGTATGATTTTATAGTAATTGATGAAGCACAAGATTTACTAGATAGAGGTTTGGATTTATTTATTAATAAATTTTCTGGGTTTAGCGGACAAGGTTTATTGAATGGGAACTCTTTAGTATTATTTGATATTGATCAAAGCTATTCTGCAAGCGGGAGGAATGTTTCTGAAATTGCAGACTTGTTGACTGAATACTACTGTCATTTTAAAATAAATGAAGTAAAAAGAAGTTCGCAAAATCCAGACATTCGAAAGCTTTCATCAGAAATTTTAGAACACCCCGTAATATTAGAAGATGAGAATTTTGAAGAATGGTTTCCGAATATAGATATCAATCGGCAAAAAAATTTGCAAGATGTTAAATCCCATATTGTAAAACGTATTTTAACTCCAATTAGGGAAACTGATTCATCATTAAAAGGTCAGGATTGTATCATTCTAATTGAATCAACTTTTCTAAGAGGAAGCTATAAAGGAAAAGAAGATTTACGAGAATTATTAATTATACGAGATATTGAAGAATTAACAGAAACCAATGTGGGTGATACAGCGAACAAGT
>CAMDGP010000262.1 GCA_945897765.1 Chitinophaga pinensis | reverse complement strand
AAGTGCATCTGTTCCAACTTTATGTGCAGGCGCATCTACGACTTTGAGTATACAAGGTGGTTCACTTGGTGCTGGTGCTCAATATGTATGGTATGAAGGAGGTTGTGGTTCGGGAACTTCATTAGGAACAGGTTCAACACTAGCCGTTTCACCTACTACTTCTACACAGTATTTTGCGAGAATAGAAAGTTCTTGTTCTCAAGGCTCTTGTGTAAGTGTTTCAGTAACTGTTAACCAGAGTTCAACAGAACCAACAGCAATAATTCCTTCCGCAACACAAGTTTGTCCAGGTCAAAATCTTACTCTTTCTGTTCAAGGTGGAAATTTAGCAGCAGGTAATTCTTGGGTTTGGTACAGTGGAACCTGTGGAGGCCAAAATGTAGGAACAGGAAGTATCGTTAGTATAAATCCAACAGCATCAGGCACCTATTATGTAAGAGCTGAAGGTGCTTGTGGAAATACAAATTGCCAATCTATAAGTGTAACAGTTGGAGCAACTTCTACAATTCCTACATCAATTACAGCTTCTCAAAACAATATTTGCCCAGGAACTAGTTCAACTTTATCTCTAAATGGCGGAACTTTGCAAAATAATGACGTTTGGGTTTGGTACACAGGCGCTTGTGGTGCAGTTCCCGTAGGTGTTGGCACAACTTTAAGTGTCACACCAACCACAACAACAACCTATTATGTTAGAGCAGTTGGAGATTGTGGAGCTTCACTTTGTCAAGCTGTAACGGTTGATGTTCAAAATGGCTCAATAGCACCAACTTCTGTGGCAACAACAAATAATAATTTCTGTAAGGGAGGCAACGCTACTTTAAGTGTAGAAGGAGGTTCACTTGTATCAGGTGCAAATTGGACTTGGTACGAATCAACTTGTGGTGGTCAAATCGTAGGAACTGGACCGACACTTTCGGTTTCACCAACAAGCAGTAACTCCTATTTCGTGAGAGCAGAAGGTGGCGCATGTGGAAATACTGAATGTGCCTCTATTTTTCTAAACGTTCAAAATACCTATGCTTATTTAGTGCCATTTGACACGATTTGTGGATTACAAGCTCCTTTCTTATTGACAGGAGGGCTTCCAACAGGAGGTATTTACAGCGGTAATGGAGTAATAAATAATCAATTTTACTCAACACAAGCAGGCGTAGGAACAACAAAAATTTATTACACATTTACAGGCGATAATGGTTGTGCAATAACCGATAGTACAAATTTAACAATTGTTGCTAGTCAATTGAGTGGAACAGCGCAAGTGAGTGTTAATGAATGTAGTGATGGTGGTGTTTCAATACTTGTTTCACCTAGTGGAAGTTTATCTGGAGATTATACCTTTACTTGGAATACTAATCAAATTGCTAATCCATTAACAAATGTGCCTGCAGGTTCTTATTCCGTAACAATTGGTGATGGTTCAGGATGTACTTTCTTTATAGATAGTTTAATTGTAGATGAAACATTATTGTGCTTTGATATTCCAAATACATTTTCACCAAATGCTGACGGCACAAATGACACTTGGAATGTAAACAGTAGTAATATAGGAATTATAAAAACAGTGAGCATTTTTTCTAAATGGGGACAGGTTGTTTTTGAAGCAAGTGAAGTGTCTCAATTCCAGTGGGATGGAACTTATAAGTCAGAAGCTTTACCACCTGGAACGTATTATTACATTATGGAAATTGATAACCCTGACTACGGAAAACAATCAGGTCCAATTACAATAGTTCGTTAATTCAAAAACAAAAAAGATGAAATCAATTATCACACTAATAATGGCTGTTTTTGCATTGAATATTTACAGTCAACAAATCGCACTTTCGAGTCAGTATATGCTAAACGATTTAACAATCAATCCTGCAGCAACTGGTTTAAAAGGATATACAACTTTAGGTGTTTCTTTCAGAAGACAATGGGTAGGAATCGATCAAGCACCTGTAACGCAAACACTTTTTGGACAAGGAAATCTAAAATATGATTTTAGCGTAGGTGGAACAATTTATAATGATGCAACTGGTCCAACAAGAAGAACTGGGATGAGTCCAAATTTAGCATATAAGTTAAAGTTAAACGAAGAATATGCGCTTTCGTTCGGATTAGGAATTTCTTTAACTCAATTTTATTTAGACAGAGATAGAATGAAAACAGAAGCGCCAGATGATAATGCGGTTGCTATGAATTCAAATAATCGTTTAACGCCAGATGCAAATGCTGGAATCGTCTTAACTTCTAAAAATTTATTCGTAGGTGTCTCTTCTTGGCATTTAATTCAATCGCGTAAAGACTTGTTCGATATTGAAGATAATGTTGCAAACAGGTTGGAAAGAACTTATTATTTAATGGCAGGTTATACTTTTGAGGCTGGTGATAAATTAGAAATTACACCAAGTACACTATTTAGAATGATGGGAAATGCTCCATTTACTTTCGATTTTAATGCAAGCGCAACTTATGATAAAACCTATTGGGGTGGAATTTCATACCGTTTCAAAGATGCTGTTGCTTTAATGGCTGGAATACGTTTAGGACCAGTAAAATTTGGTTATTCTTATGATATTAATATCAGTTCTCTTTCTGATTACAACGCTGGAACGCATGAACTTTTCTTAGGTGTTGATATTACAGGCGGAAGAAAAAGTTCATGGAAAAAAAGAAATAGAGTTTATTCTACCTTTTCCAATTTTTAAGAAGAATGTTCAAATATACTTTTTTATTAAGTATTGGCCTCTTTGGGACGACAATAAGTGCTTGGACACAAATGTCTTCGAACGATTTATTGTTTGATAATTTTGAGTTTAGAAAGTTTATTAATGCACAAAGTAATTCTGAAGAAAGTCAAAAGGTCAATTTGCAACTTGCCCATTCCTACTACTTTTTAAACGATTTTGAGAATGCCAATAACTATTTTTCAAAATTAGATTGGAACGATGAAAATTTGGAGTTGGACAACCATCTATTCTACGCTAATTCTTTAAAAAATAAAGCTAAAATTGAAGAAGCAAAAAAAGAAGTTCAAACCTATTTAACTTATTATCCAAAAGACAAGGATGCACTTCTTTTGAAAGAACAAATTGCAAATTATTCTAAACTTAGTGAACTTACAAAAGCTCAAATAATTCTTCATAACTTAGAAAAAGTAAATAATCCATCAGCACAATTTTCACCTATTTTCAAAGACGAAAAGTTTTATTTTGTAAGTGAAAACAAAAATTCAACATATTCTAAAAGCGAGATTGAATATTCAGATAAAGGTGAAGATTTAGTTTACGGAAAAGTAGTTCGACCAGAAACAGGAATTTATTTGAATGATGAACAAGAAGCTGGAGCAACGCTTTTTAAATCATTTGATAAATTCGACGTTGGTGCAATTTGTTGGTCAAAATCAGATAATTTATGGCTGTTAACTC
>CAMDGP010000261.1 GCA_945897765.1 Chitinophaga pinensis | reverse complement strand
ATTTCTACGAAGCATATCTGAAATAAAAACCCATTTAGTTCTTAAAAACATTGGTGCTGTTCTTCAGAATGGCACCTTTTTTATTATCATTTATTTCTTCAATAGAAAATAAGCAATTAGCAAACTTATAACTGGAATTCCAATTTTCAGTCCAATCGATTCAAAAAGAAATAGTGCCAATAAATTTATTGGAATTAAAAAAATCGCCAATAAATGATAGCGACCTTGGTTCTTGTTATCTGAACTCATAGTAACGATTGGGGGTAAAACAACAATGTAAAGGAATATCAAAGGGATTCAAATCGTCAATTTCAACAAATTCATCAAACAAGCTAATTCCAATGAAAAGACATTCTGAATTACACTTTATTAAAAGCTTGTCGTAAAAGCCTTTTCCATAGCCAACCCTATTTCCGTTCTTATCAAGTGCTAAAAGTGGAACAAAAACAACGTTTAAAAATGATTCAGAAACGATTTCTCCATACTTAGGCTCAGGAATTCCAAATGGATTTATTTCAAGCTGAGAAATATTTTCATAAGTGTATAAAGTCAAGCTATGATCTTCAAAATTGGATTTGGAAATAATGGGAATCGCTCCTTGAATAATTAATCTTTCCAAAAGCGGATAAGAATCGTATTCCTTTTGTTTTTCAATCGGAAGAAAAATACTAATTTGTTTGTTTTTGAAATCAATTTTTTCGAGAATCAAATTAGTTATTTGCGTTGAAAAACGATTTAATTCTAAAAAAGAAAGCCCTTTTCGTTTTTCTTTGAAAAGGGCTCTAATTTCTGACTTTAACATTGTACTATTACAATGAAGAATATTATAATCTAATTCTTAAGTTGTTTAATTTTCTGTTATCAACTACATCAGCAGCTTTTCTTAAGCCACCCATAATTTGACCTTGCATGCTATTTTTCAAATTAGACAACATTTGATCTTTTTCAATTTTGTAATTTGCAGCAGCTGGAGCTTTTGTTGTTTTTAATACTTTAATTACATAAACACCTGTTTTACCTTTTAACGGTAAAGTTCTGTTACCATCTTTTATTGCTGCTGAAAACAGTGTTCCAATAATTTCTGGTTCGTAACCAGCTCCCATTATTTGTGGATTACTGAATGTTACTTCTGCATTCATTACTGTTGTGTTAGCGATTCTTGCAATAGCTTCTAATTTTTTACCTTTTGCCATTTGATTCATGAAACGTTTCGCTTTTTTCTCTTCGATCAATTCACGCTCCATTTGAGATTTAACATCCTCAAATTTTGGTATACCTTTTTCCTTAATTGACGTAACCATTGCTATTACATATTTTTCTTTGTCTTTAATTGGATAAGGCGTTAAAGAACCAACAGCAGCATTTTCAGCATAAGCCAATTCTAAGATTTTATCACCAGCCATTGATGTTGTGAATCCATAAACTCTAGGATTGTTGTCTTCCAATGATAATGGTCTAGCTAAATAGTTTGCTTTTTTAACGATTGTATCAAATAAAGCTACTTTCTTCGCATTGTCTGTCTCTTTAGAAATTTTTCGATCCAAAGTGTATAAGATTCTATTTACTTCACTTTCTTTGTTAATTATTGTTTCCTCTGAAGCTTTGAAAACTTTAGTAACTGAGGCAATCAATGGGAATTTTGAAGCACCTCTATCCATTACTTCAATGATATGGAAACCAAAGTCAGTTTTAACAATTCCAATTTTACCAATTGGTGCAGTTGCACAAAAACCTCCAAATGCAGCAACCATTTCTCCTTCTAAGAAATCTTCGTACAAACCACCTGTTGTTTTTGACCCTGGATCTTCTGTGTGTTTTGCCACTAATTCAGCAAAGTTGTCTTTATTAATTACTTTTAATAAACTATCTGCTGTTTTTCTTTTTTGTGCGATTACTTTTTCGTCTTTTGATCCATTTGTTGAAATCAATAAGTGACGTGCTTTCAAGCTAGACGGTGTAAATCCAATAACTTTGGAGATAATCACATTTTCTTTATTCATGTATGGTCCAACAACTTGACCTACTGAAGCTAATTTGAAAATTGTATCGTAATCTCTTGGGTAAGTTTGGAAACGTTCAGCTTTTGGATGTCCTTCAGGAACTGCAGTTGCACGTTTATCACCAAAGTAATTTTTGTTTTCACTGTATTTTAGAATGAAAATAGAATCACTAGTTGAAGCTGAAAATTCTGCTTTTAATTTTGATAGTTCTTTATTAAAAGTTACTGAATCTTTTCTAGAAGGTGCAATAACTACATCAAACATTTTCACCTCTCTTGAATCAGTTCTAACTTCGTATTTGCTATCTTCTTTATGTTCTTCATAGTATTTTTCTAATTCAGAATCACTTACTTTCACATCTTCGTCATTGATTTCTGTGAATCTTCTTAAAACGAAAGCAATACTTTTCATCTCTTTTTGACCGTAGTATTCTTGTTCCGCTTCTAATTTAGTTACGTAAACTCCTTGGTTCAACAAAGCGAAATATTTCTCTTGTTTTCTTCTATCAGTATAATATTGTTTCGTATTATCCCATTGCATTTTAGCTTGTGGTTCTTTGCTAGTTTTTAATTGATTGATAGTATTTTGAAGTTTCGTACGGCCAGCGATTGTAGATGCTTCTGTTATTGCATTGGTCAATGAATCAGTAAAAAACTGTGCTAAATCTTGCAATACATTAAACCCGTCAGTTGCCATTAAATAAGCATTGAATTCTCTTTCAGAAACACTTACTCCTAATTGCTCATATTCTTTTGCAAGAATCGTTGAATCAACTAAAAAGTTCCAAGCTTTATCAGTTGCAGCTTCAATTTCTTGCTCTCCAAAAGGTTTTTGACTTTGTTCTGCTTGTGTTCTTTCTTGGTCTTGAACGCGTTGACTTGTAACAGAATATTTGTTTGCATCTACTTTCTCACCAAAAACAGTTCCGATTCCGTAAGCTCCTTCGCTGAAACCAAACATACTTTTGTAATCTGACAAAATAAATGATAAAAGTGCGAGCCCTATAACCCCTACTAACAGACCTGATTTTGAACGTATTTTTCCTATTAATGCCATTTCTCAAAAAATTTAAGTTTGCGAAGATAGAAAGAAATGTATAAATAACACTATTTCAAACGAAAAAAGGAGGCTATCTGCCTCCTCCTTTAATTTGTGGTTTTATTTCAACTTTGGGTTTTGGTGTAGTTCCACCATTTGTACCCTCCTTTTTTGGATCTTTTATTTCTTCTTTTTTCGGTTCTACAGGTTTTGGACTTTCCACTTTTGGTTCCGTTTTTACTTTTCCAGTAGTAGGTTTTGTAACTGCTGGAGCCGATGTTGGGGTTGGATTTTTCGGAGCTGTCGTTGATGTAGCTGGCTTCGTAACTGTTGGCGTTGGTGTTGGTTTTTTAGGAGTGGTATTTGTTGGTGTTATAACAGTGTTGTTTG
>CAMDGP010000260.1 GCA_945897765.1 Chitinophaga pinensis | reverse complement strand
CCAAATTTCAGACCAAGCATTTTCGTGCTCTTCCAGCAATAAATCAAAACCAGCAATATAAGCATCTCTAACTTGATTTATCGCTCTTGGAATCAAAGAAAATTCAGAGTGATTCAGAGTTGAAATAATTGAAACATACTTTTTCAAGGTAAATCTCACCCCTTTTTCAAGGTAATGTTCAAAATTATTCTCAACATAAAACTCATGTTGAGCTATATTCGGATGAATCTCTAATAGTTCTTTTTCACGCCAGAAAGAAAAACGCATTGCAGTTGCTACGGCGAAATTTGTTTTTTTTGTTTTCGCACAAACAACACCTTTTTTATTATCTACTTTTCGGCTGTCTTCTTCCCAGAAAAATTCATTATAATTTGAATCATGATTGTAAACTTTTCCATCTAAATAAGGAGTGAACTTGATGTTCCCACTAAAATTTAAAGGTGTTACAGAATAAGAAATAGCAGCCACTTCTTCTCTGTGCATCGAACAAAATCGAACAGAATTTACTTCAATTTCTTTTCCATTTGGAAACTTTGCTTTGAATTTTCTTGTTAATGTTCCTTTAAACATATCTAGTTCTCTATAGAAAGAACTTATTTCGCATGTATTTAAATCTAATGCAATTCCGTCAATTTCAATATTGATACCAATCCAGTTACAAGAATTTAAAACTTTTGCGAAGTATTCTGGATAGCCATTTTTCCACCAACCAACAAGCGTTTTATCAGGATAATATACTCCACCAACATAACTTCCTTGTAGTGTATCTCCTGAATATTGTTCTTCAAAATTTGCACGTTGCCCAAACGAACCGTTTCCAATACTAAAAATACTTTCAGCTTGTTTTTGTCTCGATGGATTAAACGATTTTTCAATTATTTTCCAATTGTCAATTTCAAATAAATTACCCATAGTCTTCTAATCTGAATTCTGTTAAATCGTTATAATATTTTGTCGCTAGTTCTTTCACTTCTGGATTTCCAACACCAATATCAAAGAATCCACCTGCTTTTGCTGCTTGAATTCCACTTGCTGCATCTTCAAAAACGATACATTCTGTAGGTGCTAAACCAAAAAAACTTGCTCCATTTAAGAAAACTTCAGGATGTGGTTTTGGATCACTTACTCCATTTCCATCTATTACTACATCGAAGAAATCAGAAATTCCTAAAAGTCCAAGAATAAAATTTGCGTTTTTACTAGATGAACCTACACCTAATTTTATTCCTTGAAACTTTGCTTTAATAAGTAAATCAAATACTCCGGGTAATAAATCTGATTGATTTAAGGATTGAATTGAATCTAAATAAAACTCATTTTTACTTTTTAAAAGTGCATCAAATTCTGAATCTGAAATAAAAACATTTCCCAAATTGAGAATCATTTTCAAAGAATCAATTCGACTAATACCTTTCAATAATTCATTTTCTCGCTCAGTAAAGGGAACACCTAATTCATCTGCTGTTCTTTTCCAAGCAACAAAATGATTATGCTCTGTGGTTACAATAACCCCATCTAAATCGAACAACAAACCTTTAATTTTCATTTTTAATAGTAAAATTCAAAATACCTGCTAAAATCATTAATCCACCACCTAACATCAATGCGTAAGCTGCGTTTCCTCCAAAAAGATATTTAACAATTGGCCCTGAAAACAAGGCACTTACGATTTGTGGTAAAGTGATAAAGAAGTTAAATATCCCCATGAAAATCCCCATTTTATCAGCAGGAATAACACCTGCTAGCATAGAATATGGCATTGCTAAAATACTAGCCCAAGCAACACCAATAAAAATCATTGGTAAAATCATTGCATTTTTATCTGGCATGAAATACATTAATATTAAACCAAATCCACCCATAATCAATGATAACATGTGTGTTCTAGATTTACCAATTTTTGTTGCAATCATTGGAATTAAAAGTGCGAAAATTGCTGAAACTCCATTATAAATCCCAAATAAAATTCCAACCCAATCTCCTAAATTTTCACTTAAAGCTAATTGACCCAATGCTATTTTATCTTTCGGATTTTGGGCTAAGGTTTCTTTTAAAGAATCGATAGAAGGTAAATCATACGTATGTTCTCTTAAAGCTGTGGTAGTGTAAACCCACATACAAAATAATCCAAACCAAGAGAAAAACTGAATCAATCCTAATTTCCACATAGTAGTTGGAATTGTGAATTTTTCTTTTGGTTTTTCTGCTTCAACGATTCCCATATCGATTCGTTCTTGGGGCGAATATTCTTTCGTTTTAAAAATTGTCCAGAGAATAGCAACCATAAAAACAATTGCACCGATGTAGAAAGAATAAACCACATTTGGTTGCACTTTTACATTTGTCAAATTATTTGGAACACCAAACCAATTTGCAAGAATCCATGGCAAGAAAGAACCTACAACTGCTCCTACTCCAATTAAAGCTGTTTGAATTGAAAAACCTCTTGTACTTTGACTTTCAGGTAAGTTATCGGCCACTAATGCACGAAATGGCTCCATTGAAATATTGAAGGAAGTATCCATCATCATTAGGAAACCTGCTCCCACTAGCAATGCAGGAAAAACGCCCGTAAATTTGTCGGCATTCGGAAGTAAAACCAAAGCAGCACAAGCTAGAATTGCACCAGCTAAAAAATAAGGTCTTCTTCTACCTAAAGTTTTAGACCACGTTCTGTCGCTCCAATAACCAATAATCGGTTGAACAATCATTCCTGTTAAAGGCGCAACGAGCCAAAACCAAGAAAGGCTTTCTACGTTTGCACCAAAATCTGTAAGAATTCTACTTGCGTTTCCGTTTTGTAGCGCAAATCCCATTTGAATTCCAAGGAACCCAAAACTCATGTTCCAGATTTGCCAAAAAGATAAGTTAGGTTTAGTTTTTTGCATTTTTAAAGGTTTTTAGGAAGTTAGAACATTAGGACTTTAGGATGAATGAGAAAATGAGGAATGAGAGAATGAAGAATGTTGCAATTTGCAATCCTTAATACGCAATCCGCCAATCCTTACTTATAATAAACCCGATATCCCCACGCTTCCAATTCTGTATCTATTTCTGCTTTCATTTTAGCTTTCTTTCCAGAAAACAATTCTTTATATTTTCCAGCAAGTAAAGCGTTATTCAATTTTACTTTTTGGTCATTTCCAGTCATGTTTATCATTACTAAAACTTTATTTCCGTCTTTTTCTCTTGTGAATACTAAAACATTTTTTTCATCAGCAGCAGAAATAAACTTCACCTCTCCCCCATTTTCTCCATTCCAAAGCGCTCTATTTGAACGATTTAATTGTAAAAGTTTTGTGTAAAAAGGAACTAAATCCATTTTTATCCAATCGATTGAATCTTTTTCGAAGAATTTTAATCTTCTGTCTAATGAAGTTTCTTGACCATTGTAAACTAAAGGCATTCCTTCAAACGTTGCAGCAAAAACA
>CAMDGP010000259.1 GCA_945897765.1 Chitinophaga pinensis | reverse complement strand
AAAATATTGAGAATCTCCGCAACTTTATCCATAGACGGAGTGCTTACCCATCCTTTTTCACTCTGTACCAAATGTAAGATTCGAATTATTGCACTTTTATGTTTACCTTCAGGATACGAGGCAATAACTTCACTTACTTTAGCCATCATTTCTGAACTAAATGTTACAGGCTCATGTTCTATGTTTGACAAATTATTGTTTACTTTCATAATTATGCGTCTAATTCTCCAGCAATTACGTTCATACTACTCAATGTTAAAACAGCATCACTTATGGTCATGCCAGTAATCATTTCAGGATAAGCTTGGTAATAAATAAAGCAAGGTCTTCTAAATTGAAGACGATAAGGAGTGCGTCCACCATCACTAATTAAGTAATACCCTAGTTCTCCATTTCCTCCTTCAACTGAGTGATAAACTTCTCCAGCAGGAATTTCTGTTTCACCCATAACTATTTTAAAATGATAAATTAAAGCTTCCATGTTATTATAAACATCCTCTTTCGGAGGCAAGTAAAATTCAGGAACATCTGCTTTATAGCTACCTTCTGGTAAATTTTTGTAAGCTTGTTCTATAATTTTTATGCTCTGTCTAACTTCTTCTTGGCGAACCATAAAACGGTCGTAGGTATCACCATTCACTCCAACAGGAATTATAAAATCAAAGTCTTCGTACGAAGAATAAGGTTGCATAACGCGTACGTCATAATCAACACCTGCCGCTCTTAAATTTGGACCAGTGAAAGAATAATTTAAGGCACGCTCAGCAGAGATAGGACCAGCACCTCTTGTACGATCCATAAAAATTCGATTGCGCTCTAACATTCCATTAAATTCTTCGAATGCTTTTGGAAAAGTTTTTAGGAAGTTTTTTAATTTTTCGTGGAAGGTAGGTGAGAAATCTCTTTCAAATCCACCAATACGACCAATGTTGGTAGTTAAACGTGCACCACAAACTTCTTCGTATAATTCATAAATTTTTTCTCTTTCTGAAAAAGGATAGAAAAAGCTAGTTAAAGCTCCTGTATCAACACCAGTTACCGAGTTACAAATCAAGTGGTCTGCAATTCGAGCAAGTTCCATTATTATAACGCGCATGTATTGCACACGTTTTGGAATTTCTACACCAATTAATTTTTCAACCGTCATATGCCAACCCATGTTGTTAATAGGGGAGGAGCAATAATTTAATCGATCTGTTATTGGCGTAATTTGGTTGTAAGGACGTCTTTCAGCAAGTTTTTCAAAAGCTCTGTGAATATATCCTACAGTTTGTTCCGAAGAAATAATTTTTTCACCATCAACTTTCAATATATTTTGGAAAATACCATGTGTTGCAGGATGGGTAGGACCGAAATTAATAGTGGCATATTTACCATCTATTGTTTCTTTTGAGTCAGTTAGATTTGCTAGACTATTTCCAGTTGTATTGTTGTCTTCGTTGTTTAATAATTTTTCTAATGATTCCTTATTTACAGTCGATTCTGACATGAATTGTGGAATTGTTCCTTCTGATTTATTATCAGTTGAACCAACAGCTATATTTTCCTCTTTCATACTGCTCATTTTTAATTACTTGATCTTCCAAAGAAACGATCATCTTTATCTTCTCTTGTTTCATCTTCCAAAGCATATTCTTTTCTCATTGGAAAATAATCCATATCATCCATGTTTAATATGCGTTTTAAATTCGGATGACCTTCGAAAATAATCCCATAAAAGTCAAATGTTTCTCTTTCCATCCAATTTGCTCCATTATAAATAGAAACAATTGAACGAACTGATGGATTCTCGGAGGGAACAAATACCTTTAATCTTAAGCGGTAATTTTTTCTCCAGCTGTGCAGATGATAAACAATAGCAAATTCTCTGTTCAAACTTTCTGGATAATGCACACCACCTAAAAGAGTTAAATAAGAACAATCTAATATTTCGTCTTTGTTTAACCATTCGATAATTTCAAATGACTTAGCTGCTGAAATCTCAATGGTCAAAATTCCAAAATTAACTTCTGATGAAATTATTTCAGAACCAAAATGCTCTTGTATGCGACTTAAAATAGATTCGTTATTCATTGCTTCCTATTTTGTCAATATCAATATCATAACTTTCCATAAGATGCTTATATTCATCGCTATATCTTCTTCTAGTTGATTCGTTTTTAACGAGTCTATGTATATTCATAACTCCGTCTATAATTTGTTCAGGTCTTGGAGGACATCCTGGGACATAAACATCAACAGGAATAATTCTATCAATACCTTGCAAAACACTGTACGTATCAAATATTCCACCTGAAGAAGCACAAGCTCCCACAGATATAACCCATTTTGGCTCTGACATTTGCTCGTAAACTTGTTTCAGAACAGGACCAAGTTTTTTTGAAATAGTTCCAGCTACAATTAACAAATCGGCTTGTCTGGGTGAGAATGATAAACGTTCCATTCCAAAACGAGACATATCGTACATGCTTCCCATTGTTGCCATGAATTCAATTCCACAACATGAAGTTGCAAATGGTAAAGGCCAAACAGAATTTGCTCTAGCTAAACCTATTGCTTTATCAAGGGTTGTTAATTGATACCCTTCTCCATTTATTACTTCTAAATCATCTATTTTTCCCATTCCAAAGCACCTTTTTTTCTGATATAAATGAATCCAATTAAGAAAAAGCAAACAAACATAATGACCGCTAATAAGCCTTCTAATTTTAACTCGTAAAAGTTAACTGCATAAGGATAAAAGAAAATAATTTCAACATCGAACAATACAAACAAAATTGCGGTCATGAAATAACGAATTGAAACAGGGAAACGTGCATTACCCTCTGATTCGATTCCACATTCAAAATTTGAATCTTTCTTTTTTGATTTTAATCGAGGCATTAAAATGTGTGTAACAAATAATGTAAACACAACAAATGAGCCTGCAACTATGAATTGTAACAATAGCGGTAAATAATTGGCGCTAGTAGATGTTTCAGTCATTTCTTTTGTATTAAATCAATAATGTTTAAACAAAACTTAGTGCATTAAGTTCTGAAATAAAAAGTTATTTTTTTGTAATCAGGCGCAAAGTTATCTTTTTATTCAAAAGTAAGTATACTATTTTGACGAAACTTTTTTTGATTTTTTAACTTAAAATTTCCTTGTATCTTAAAAGTCTGAAAATTAATTATCGATTGAAATCTTAATTCCGTTATTTTTCTAAATTAAAGTAACTTCTTTCTAAATTAGCACTAAATTTATAACGATGTTTTCTAATTTCATACTTGAATGCACTTTGAAGCCAACTTACGAATTTTAACTAATGCTTACTTTGTGATAAGTTTCCTTATTTAAATGAATTATTTTTTTCGTGGTGCCAAAACGGACTTTTAAATTATTTTAGGTTAAACCATTTTCCGAAATCAGTGTATGCAAATACTTTTATCTTAATTTAGCGTTAAAA
>CAMDGP010000258.1 GCA_945897765.1 Chitinophaga pinensis | reverse complement strand
GCTTAGCTGGAAAAATATCATCCAAAATAAAAGTTGATAAAATAACTGCACCAACATTCACAAAATTATTGGTAATCAGAATCGTCGCTAAAAGTTCTTTTGGTTTGGAAAGTAAGTTTTGAATCAGCTTCGATTGTTTATCATTTGATTTCTTTAGATCTTCATTTTCTGCTGGTTTCAATGAAAAAAAAGCAGATTCAGACCCTGACATCAATGCTGAAATCAACAACAAAAAAGCAATTATTGCTAAATAAATAAAAGTTGATTCGCTAAAACCAGCTTCAACAATATAATTTAAGGGTTGACTGGGAGGTTCTGTTTTGGTCATTTCTTAAAAAGGATTTTCATCGTCTGCTCTGGACGATAAATCTTGAATAGCAGAGGGAGTATTTGGTTTTCCTTCGCTTGAATAAGATGTATGATTTCTGTCTACATCAGGACGAGAAAGAATGGTTAAGTCATCACCAACAACTTCAGTTGCATAACGCGTATTTCCTTCTTTATCTTGCCACGAGCGTTTCTTTAATTTTCCTTCAACGTAGATTTTTGCGCCTTTGCGAATGTATTTTTCAGCAATTTCTGCTAATCCTCTCCACAAAACAATGTCGTGCCAATCGGTGATTTCTTTCTTCTCTCCAGTTGATTTATCAGTGAAAACTTCTGATGTCGCCAACGAAAATGTAGCAATTACAGCTCCATTCTCTAGTCTTCTTATCTCTGGGTCTTTTCCGAGATTTCCAATCAAAATAACTTTATTTACACTGCCATTCATATTTACAAATATATAAAAATAAAAAACTAACTATTCTTATTTTTTCTTGAATGGTTTTTTCTTTTTCGGCTTAGCTTCCTGACTTTCAGAAATTTTGATGCATTCTTCCAATGATAAATTTTCAGGTGTCACGTCTTTTGGCAACTTGAAATTGTCTTTTCCAATTTTCAAATAAGCTCCGTATCGACCGTTTAATAATTGTACCTCAGGACGCTCTTTAAAAACTTTAATCATTTTATTTGCATCGTCTTCTTGCTTTTGCAAGTACAACTCAACTGCGCGATCAAATGAAATCGAAATAGCATCTTCTTCTTTCGGAATTGAAACAAATAATTTTCCTACTTGCACATAAGGACCAAAACGGCCATTGTTTGATTTTACTGCTTGTCCTTCATGTTCTCCTAAAGTTCTTGGCAATTTAAACAGTTCCATTGCCTCTTCCAAGGTAACTGAACCAATTGATTGGTCTTTTTGTAAAGACGCGAAACGTGCTTTTTCTCCATCGACTTTTTCGTCGCCAATTTGAATCATTGGTCCAAATTTACCAATTCGAGCAATCACTTTCTTTCCTGAAATTGGGTCAATTCCTAAATCTCTTTCTCCTGTTGCTCTTTCTGAATTTTCAAGTGTATCTAATACTTCTTTATGAAACGGATTGTAAAATCCATCCATCATTGTTGTCCATTCTTGTTTTCCCTTTGCGATTTCGTCAAATTGTGCTTCCACAGATGCTGTGAAATGATAATCCATGATTTGCTTGAAGTTGTCTTGCAAGAAATCTGTTACCACAATCCCTATATCTGTTGGCGAAAGTTTGTTTTTATCTTTTCCTGTTGTTTCAGAACGCACTTCTTCTACAATACTTCCTTTTTTAAGTTGAATGTATTTGTATTCACGCACTTCGCCATCTCGTTCTTTTTTCTCAACATAACCTCTTTTTTGAATCGTTGAAATTGTTGGTGCATACGTTGACGGACGACCTATTCCTAATTCTTCTAATTTCTTAACCAAAGAAGCTTCCACGTATCTTGAAGGCGGACGCGTAAATCGCTCAACAGCAATTGCACTTCCAAGGTCTAATTTGTCGTTTTTAACAACTGCTGGCAACAAACCTGAATCTGTGTCCTCTTCGTTTTCATCCAAAGACGATTCTAAATACACTTTCAAAAAGCCTTCAAAACGAATGACTTCTCCTTTTGCATTGAACGCATCACCATTTGGTAAACCACCAATTTTTATCGTTGTTCTTTCCAATTGCGCATCTGACATTTGACTTGCTATGGCACGTTTCCAAACTAACTCGTATAATTTTTGCTCTTCTGATTCAGCGTCAATTTTTGAAATCATGAAATCTGTTGGACGAATCGCCTCATGCGCTTCTTGTGCTCCAGCATTTTTATTGGCGTATTTTCTGGTTTTCGAAAAATCTGAACCATATAATTCTGTAATTGCAGCTTTCGAAGCATTTATTGCCGTATCAGATAAATTCACAGAATCCGTTCTCATGTACGTGATTTTCCCAGATTCATACAAACGTTGTGCTACGCTCATAGTTCGTGTTACCGAAAAACCTAATTTCAAACTCGCTTCTTGTTGCAATGTTGAAGTAGTAAATGGTGCTGCAGGCGATTTAGTTGCAGGCTTTTGTTGAATGTCTTCTACAAAAAAGTCTGTGATTTTACACATTTCCAAAATCGATTTTGCACTTTCTGTATCCGTTAATTGTTTGCTGAATTCTGCTTTAAAATTTCCCTTTGCAGATTCAAAATTTCCAGTAATTCGGAAAAAGTTTGAACCATTAAATGCATCAATTTCTTTTTCGCGCTCAACGATTAATTTCACAGCAACGGATTGCACACGACCAGCTGATAAACTTGGACGTATTTTTTTCCAAAGTACAGGCGAAAGTTCAAAACCAACAATTCTATCCAAAACGCGACGTGCTTGCTGTGCATCTACCAATTGCTTATTAATAATGCGAGGATTATCTATTGCTTTTAAGATGGCCGTTTTAGTAATCTCGTTAAAAGTGATGCGTTTTGTGTCTTTTTTCTTTAAATCTAAAGTCTCGTATAAATGCCAAGAAATCGCTTCTCCCTCGCGGTCCTCATCGGTTGCTAGCCATACAACTTCCGATTCCTTTGATAATTTCTTCAGTTCTGCAACGAGTGCTTTCTTATCTGGAGTGACTTCGTAAAGTGGATTGAATTTATTTTCGATTTCGATTGCCAAGCCTTTTTTCGCAAGGTCTCTCACGTGTCCAAAACTAGATTTTACGGTAAAGTCTTTTCCTAAATATCCTTCAATTGTTTTGGCTTTTGCGGGGGACTCAACGATCACTAAATTTTTCGACATGGTTTTTATTTTGGACACAAATGTAAAAGGAAAAAAGTGGACTGAGGAAAAAAAAGTGAAACACAGCTAAAAAAACTGCAATTGCGAATAGTTAATTGCTAACCAATAGTTGCGAATTGTATGGATAAATTGCAAACTTTTAATTGCGAATTGTTAACGTCGATTATGGAAGCGATCTACGCGATTTAAATCGTTCACAACTCCTAAGTGTAATGGGTTTTAGTTAGCAACTCGCAACTCTTAGGTTCGTAATTAATTAGCTGTATGGTTTTCCGTTTGCAATTCGCAATAATTCCGTTCTTAATACCTAAGCAGTTTTAATC
>CAMDGP010000257.1 GCA_945897765.1 Chitinophaga pinensis | reverse complement strand
TTTTCATAATTCATCCAATTCACTCTGAGGTAGTTAATAACTTAAAAAATAGAGATGAAATGCTAAGTTTGATTTTTGCTTTACTTGCAGCAATTCAAGCATTTAAATACATCGACAAAGGTCAATTATATTCCGTTTTTATTGGTTTGGGTTTTATCACTTTATCCATTTTAAGTAAAAAATCGAACTTACCTTTTGTTATACTTATTCCAATGATGGTTTATTTTTTCAGGGAAGTAAGCTGGAAGAAAATTGGGGTTGTTTTCTCTGTTTTGATATTAACGCAAGTCATTTTTAAAATCATCAAAGTAACATTGCTTAAAGAAGAAAAACTTCGACTATTTAGTTATGTTGAAAATCCATTGTATGAAATGGGGTTTGTTGACCGAATTCCTGTTTTTATTTATACAAATTATTTATACATCCAAAAACTGTTTATTCCTTATCCTTTGGGTTATTATTATGGATTTAATATGATTCCGATAGTCACATTTAGCGATTGGCGTTTTTATGTAAGTTTAGTTCTAGTGCTAGCTTTAGGAGTTTTTGCGCTTTATGGATTATTCAAAAAATCATACTTTTCATTTGGAATTCTATTTTTCTTTATTGCGCTTGGTGGAATGGCTAATTTAATCACTCCAATGGTTGGGATTTTTGCAGAACGTTTCACATTTACAGCTTCAATTGCATTCTGTTTTATCTTAGTTTTATTGCTTTATAAAATTTTAAAACTTGATTTGTTTGACGAAAAAAATAACCTTAAAATTTATGCTTCTATTGCAGTTGTTGCTTTACCATCTTTAATTTTTACTCTAAACAGAAACAAAGATTGGAAGTCGAAGAAAAGCTTGTATGTTGCTGACTCCAATTATTTAAAAAATTCAGCTAAATCCAATTCAATTTTAGGTTCAGAAATGCAAACGGAAGCATATTCTTTGAAAAAGGAAGGGATTTTTCGCTTTAATGAAATAATGCAAAAAGTTGATTCAGCGCTACTTTTCTATAATCGTTCACTTTCACTATACCCATATTACGAATCGAATTTGAATAATCGGGGAGCACTTTACTTTGAGTTTTACTTCGATTATATTGAATCAATTAAGTCAATCAAAAAATCAACAGATTTCAATAATTCCTATTACGAAGGAATGTTGAATATTGGTAATGCGTATTGTAAGATTGCAGAGGGTTATGAGAATTTACTTAAAGTGATTCCTCTTTCGGCATCGAAGTCAGAAAATACTGCTTCGATAGATAAATTTTATCGAAACCGAAAAATATATCGTTCTTTGGGCCTATTGCGACAATTCGAAGCGAATGCAATTTCAATTTTAAAAACAGGTTTAAATACCAATGCAGTTAATACATTGACAATTAATGCCAAGAACTATGAAACGATTGATCCAATTTTACGAAAATTTGAATTTTCAACAAAAGTTGGAACTTATTTAAACAACCTTTTGACCAACAAACAACAAGCTAACATACAAGTAATAAACGGTTTAAGGAATTTGATTGTAAATTATATGACTTCCAATTTATCCATTAATGAAAGTCAATTGAGATCAAGTCTTGAAGTCTTGAAAAGAAATTATATTGATTCGGCAACTGTTTACTATGATAAAACATATAAGCTTAAACCAAAATTAGAATCGTATTATTCATCATTGAATGGATTTGCTATGTCTTTATCCGATTACAACATGCTTATTGACGTTCAAAAGAAATACCTTAAACATTTTAAATCCAAGTACAATGCGCCACAATATATCCAATTAGCAAACGCATATTATTCACTTGGACAACTAATTGAGGCAAAGAAATATTTCAAAAAAGGAATGAACGATTTAAAAAGAGAGCGCGAAGATTTAATGAATAAAACTACTAAATCACCTGATGATGAAAGTCGTATAATTGCACTTGATAATGAAGTAAATCGTTTGACGCAATTCGTAAAGGATTTAAAAAAACGAAACTTACTTAACTAACTACTATTTCATTTGCGATATTATCCGATTTTAACCAGTAAAAACTAAATGCTACTACTTGAAATTTTCTTCTGGACTGCCTTTTTACTGATTGCTCATAGTTATCTCCTTTACCCTATTTTCACACAGTTACTTGGTCGTTTCTTTAATAACAATTCAAGTTTTTATTCTCTTGAAGAAGAACTTCCTTTGGTTAGTGTTTTAATGGCGGCCCATAATGAGGAACAGGTAATTGAAGAAAAAATTGGTAGCATTCTTAACTCAAATTATCCTTCCTCAAAAATTGAAATACTGATTGGATCAGACCGTTCAACTGACAAAACAAATGCTATTATTAAAAGTATGCTGATTCTGATAAACGATTTCATTTTTTCGAATTCTATAACAGAACAGGGAAAATTAATATCGTTAACCATTTAAATCAAAAAGCAAAAGGAGAAATTTTGTTACTTACAGATGCAAATGTCATTCTTGAACCCTCTACCCTATTTGAATTAGTTAAGCATTTTAAAAATCCTGACATCAGTTTGGTTGATTCATTTATGAAACACCGCAACTTAAAAGCCGATGGGATTTCTCATCAAGAAAGCAATTACATCTCCAATGAAGTAAATACAAAACATGCCGAGGGTAAAATTTGGGGAAGTTTAATGGGGCCATTTGGTGGTTGTTTTGCGATTCGTCGTGTTGAATTTCAGCCAGTTCCAAATAAATTTTTGGTCGATGACTTCTACACATGCATGCAAGTTTTAAAAAATAAAAAACGTTGTATCAGTGACGAAAAAGCGATTGTTTTAGAAGATGTTTCCAACAATCTTAGAGCTGAATTCAAACGCAAAATCAGAATTTCTTCAGGTAACTTTCAAAACCTTGCTAAATTTTGGCCGCTACTACTAAGATTCAACGGAACTGCTTTTGCTTTTTTTTCACACAAAGTCTTACGTTGGTTGACCCCATTTTTTATTTTATTTATCTTACTCGTTTTCCCATTTTTGCTAGCAGCCAAAGAAAATTATAAATATTTTGGACTATTTCTACTAATTATGTTTTCCTCCCTGGGATTTGACTTTGTTTTGAAAAAAATGAACATTCACCTCATTATTTTGCGTTTCATAACCCATTTCACGTCGATGAATATTGCTTTATTCATTGGTTTTATTCACTATTTAAAAGGAATTAGATCAAGCGTTTGGGAACCTACAGAAAGAAATCAGTAAATCATAAATCAGATCATTGTTTTTTTACAAGAAGCAGTTCAATTAATTTGCAGACATCAGAAAAGTCTTTAAACTTTCTTCTATTGAGGGGATAACTAAATTTCAACGATTATAAAGTTTAATCTTCACGACAATTTTAGGGTCAAGTATTTTTTTTGGGGAGTGATTAACTTTACTACCAAAAATTCGCTTTATGGAAATAGACTTAATAAGGTATTTTTTACCTGAGGAATTACTTAATTATTTTGATATAATCAAAGTTGAAAAAGCAAAAGATGAAACGTTAAA
>CAMDGP010000256.1 GCA_945897765.1 Chitinophaga pinensis | reverse complement strand
CCATCTTTCAGTAATGGAACCACAATTTCACTTTTTGAAAGCGAGCTACAAGCAATGTGTCCAGGAAATTGTTCGACATCTTCCACCACAATCGTTGCTTTTGATTCCCAAGAAGCACCACAAACGCCACGACCTTTTTGAATGCGTGTGCAGGCAACAGGCCCTTGAAATGGACCAAGCACTAATTCGTCTGTCTTCACTAAATAAAAACCAACCCAGAAAAATCCAAACGTTTCTTTCAAGGCCGCAGCAACATTTGCTAAGTTGGCAATTGCGTCTGTTTCACTTCCTATTAATGCGTGAATTTGCGGCAGGAGTTGCTCGTATTTTTCTGCTTTTGAACCCTTTGCTATAATTAAATCTTCAGCCATTATCAATAATTTGGAGGACAAAATGGTGATTAAACCATCGTTTGACAAAGATAACATTTAAAATATCTTCAATATTTGGATTTTTATTACAAACTTCAAAAAAGCATTTAATCCATTGAAATGGATTTTCCAAATACAATTATGGTTTTCAACCATTTATCTTTACAACACAATTTTCGATTCACGTCAATTTCGATTGGTCGCTCTTCCTCACTCATTTTGAAGCTTTCCGCTTTCGTTTAGGTGCGAGGGAGGATTTTCTAGACATGTTGGTTTATAGAGAATGAATATTTATATTTGTTTGAACGATAAAAAAGCACAATTTACTCCTAACAACATGGATATTCAAAAAGAAATAATCTATCAAACGATAAAGGAAATCATCCTTCAAGCACGGCAACGTATTTTTCGCGCAGCAAACTCCACCCTACTTGAAACCTATTGGCTTATCGGTCAAACCATTGTAGAAGACGAGCAAAATGGAAACTTAAAAGCCGAATACGGAAAAGCTACTTTGAAGAATTTAGCCCGACAACTCACTATCGATTTTGGGAAAGGGTATGATGAAAGTAATCTTCGAAATATGCGTACTTTCTACAAAGCCTTTCCAATTCGTGACACATTGCGTCACGAATTGAGTTGGAGCCATTATCGCGTGATTTCCAGACTAGATACGGCACAAAAAAGGAAGAGTAAAGAAGTGTAAACATGTCCAATTCTCCGTTAAGATGAGCGACAATTGTGTTTTTCCGTTTATCATTTTTTTTTTGCGCCTTCCCAACCGCACATTCCATCCCACACCGCCTACAGCTACAAGTACACTCGCGCAACGGCAACGCCAAAATCAATCGCAAACGAGCTTCCTTCGGTCGCTGTTTCCGCTTGTTGGCTGTGCCTTGCGCTTCGTGAAGCTTTCCGCTTTCGTCGGGGCGTGGGGATTTTGGGCATGAATGAAATTTTGGAAATGATAATCCATTGAAATGGATATTCCAACCACATTTAAAACACATAGGCTCGGGTTTAAACCCGAGCCTATGTGTAAAATTTCCACGAAAAAAAATTGGTTTCAACCATTTATCATTGCAATACGATCTTTCTAACCGTTACCGTATTTCCTTGTGCGTCAATTAAATGTACGAAATACAAACCGTTACCTGACCAAGTGCTCAAATCCAAATAAAATTGCGCTTGATTGATTAAACTTTGGAAAACTTGTTGACCAGCATTGTTTTCAATTTTAATCGTATATCCCGCCATAGCTGTGTAATTTCCATTATCTATGGTAATGTGATCACTTGCAGGGTTGGGATAAATCAAAATTGTGTTTTCGTTGTTTGGTGACGGTAAACCAAGAGTAGTGTTGATGATTAATGTATCAGTTACTGTTGTTAAACACGTATCTCCGATAATAATTTGAGCTACATTGGAAGTATCAATACAACCTCCTGCGTTTACAATGGCTCTGAAAGGTTGATTATGATTGGAAACTGTTGTGTTTGAAACATTTAATGTATTGCTTGTTGCACCACTATAAGTAGAATTGTTAGTTAAATTCAACCAACCTGTATTTAGTGGATTGCTTTGCCATTGAAAAGTACTTCCTGCGACTGCATTTACAGAAAATTGTGCGTTTGAACCAACAGTATTAACTGAATTTATTGGTTGCGTTGTGATTTCATTTCCTGTGCATCCGTTATATAAATTCGTTATTTCTTGCTGAGTTAAAGCACGATTATATATAGCTATATCGTCAATTTTTCCATTAAAAAATTGAAAATTTAACACATCTCGAGTTCCAAAAAGAAGTTTATCTAAAATTATATTGTTTAAAATACCATTTGTAGAAGATAATGAATTTATGAACATTGAATAGCTTCCATTCGAGAATACAATATTTACATTATACCAGTTGTTATTAAAATAGGATTCTGAAAATAATAAATTGCCACATTCATAAGACGCATCAGTTAGAAGCATTTTATTTGGTAAATTATTGAATATAGGACACTGACCAATTGCAATACCACCACTTATTGAGAAACCAGCACCTCCAAATCCATCAGTATCAGTGCCAAGTCCAAGAACATTTTGAATTTGAAATGAAGTGTTATTCAATGAACTATACCAAAATGAAACTGACCAGTTTGTATTATTTGTAGTAATATTATTCGTAGTAATAAAATCATCAATCCCATCAAAACTATACGCCTTATTCGCAACTCCATTTCTATCCGTCGTCAAAGTTGCTCCATTCACAGTCCCATTATTCCCATTTCCACTTTCATCATTCGCATTCCCGTTAAAAGGCCACCAACCAACAAGTCCATTTGTTGGAACGTAACTTGGCACCTGCGCCATCACATTTGCAGATAAACAAAGCCCAACTGCAAAGGCTGTAAACATAACTTTTTTCATTTTTTAAAGTTTTAGTTTCACTCGTCCCGCAGTGAGTTTATACAAAAAAAGAAGCGTGGGACAGTTGCCGAAATGCTTGTAACAGAGGTCCGACCAAGAACCCACACACAAAGCAAAGCAACGCCCACGCCGTAGCATGAGCATTTACTTTAACTTCCCTGTGTGTTTGAAATTTGGTCGGTTTCCGTTACAGGTCGTTTAGCAAACGCTAATTTTTAATTCCAATAAGATCCGATATGCCGATGCAAATGGATAGTACAAAGTTAAGTGTCAAATCTTTAATACAAGAATTTATTTTTGAATTAAAGTAAAGTAGACTTCAAAAGCAATTCAAACTATTTTTTCAAAAAAAATCCAAAAGAAGCTTGTGGAATGTGATAGTTTTTCTTAAATTCAAGTAAAAATTAAAATTATGCTTAAAGATCTCAAACTAGAACGCGTGCTTTTTTTGGATATTGAAACCGTTCCGCAAACGTACATTTATCAGGATTTAGACGAAAAAACAAAAGAATTATTTAATCACAAAACGCGCTTTTCACAAAACGAAGAAAAATCCTTCGAGGCACTTTACAATGAACGTGGAAGTATTCTTTCAGAATTCGGCAAAATCATTTGTATTTCGATAGGCTTGGTGACAAAAGATAGTTTAGGTGCTCGAAAAATACGTTTGAAATCATTTGCTCACGACGACGAAGAAACCTTGTTGTTGCAG
>CAMDGP010000255.1 GCA_945897765.1 Chitinophaga pinensis | reverse complement strand
GGTATTCATCCTGGTTATGGTTTTTTATCTGAAAATGCTGGTTTTGCGAAAAAAGTAAAAGCTGCTGGAATGAAACTTATTGGTCCTTCTCCTGAATCGATGGAAGTCATGGGCGATAAATTAAGTGCAAAACAAGCAGTTAAAAAATTCAATGTTCCTTTAGTTCCAGGTGTAGACGAAGCAATTTCAGATGTCAACGCAGCCAAACGAATCGCAGAAGAAGTTGGTTATCCAATTTTAATTAAAGCATCTGCTGGTGGTGGCGGTAAGGGGATGCGTTTGGTTGAAAACACAGAAGAATTCGAGGAACAAATGACAATGGCACAAAATGAAGCACGTTCTTCTTTTGGCGATGATGCCGTTTTCATTGAAAAATTTGTGGACAAACCACGTCATATTGAAATTCAAGTTTTTGCAGATCAGCAAGGCAATGTAGTATATTTATTTGAACGTGAATGCTCAATTCAACGCCGTCATCAAAAAGTGGTTGAAGAAGCGCCAAGTGCAATCTTAACTCCAGAATTACGCAAAGAAATGGGCGAAGCAGCTGTTGCAGTTTGCAAAGCTTGTAATTACGAAGGCGCTGGTACTGTTGAATTTTTATTAGACGGAAAATTAAATTTCTATTTCTTGGAAATGAATACGCGCTTACAAGTGGAACATCCTGTTACAGAAGAAATTACAGGCTTAGACTTAGTGGAGTGGCAAATTCGAGTTGCTCGCGGAGAACGTTTACCTAAATTACAAGATGAACTAAAAATTAATGGTCACGCAGTTGAAGTTAGAGTTTATGCTGAAGACACATTGAATGGCTTCACTCCTGATATTGGAACTTTAAATCGTTACCGAATTCCAAGTGGAAACCACGTTCGTGTAGATGATGCTTTTTTAGAAGGAATGGATATTCCAATTTATTACGATCCAATGATTGCAAAATTGGTAGTTTGGGGCGAAAATAGAGCTCAAGCTATAGAAAGAGCAATTGAAGCAATAGACAATTATCAAATTTCAGGTGTAAAAACAACTTTAGATTTTGGAAAATATGTTCTAAAACACCCTGCTTTTAGAAGTGGAGATTTTGACACCAATTTCGTGAAACATTATTTTCATGATCCTACAGTTATGCACGAAGCTATGCTTGAAGAAGAAGATGCTTTATTGCACGCAGTGGATGATATTTGGTTGGATATTAAAAAAATGAAAGAAACAGAATTTGCTTCTCGAGAAATTCAATCTTCTTGGAAAAACAGAATTGAATAATCGAAATTAATACTGCCTTTTTAATGAAATCACATTCCTTTCCACGCAAAGATTCCAATTGCTTTAGTAGTCAACAATTACTTTTTACCGATAATCAAAAAGCATTGAAAGATTTCATTGGACTTCCATTTTCTGAAGAAAATTTAAAGGCACAAACAGCAATTAAATCTACCTTTTTCACGGCAGAAAAAAGAAATTTACTAGTTTCTGTTCTCACGAAAAAATACAGTTCTGTTTCAAATGTGGCTGCAAGCTTAAAAAATATTGCTTCACTTGAAAACGAAAACTGTTTCACTATCACAACTGGACATCAGCTCAGCTTATTCACAGGTCCTTTATACTTCGTTTACAAGATTTTACACGTTATAAAACAATGTGAACTTTTAAACGAAAAATTTCCAGAAACTAAATTCGTTCCTGTTTATTGGATGGCAAGTGAGGACCATGATTTTGAAGAAGTGAAATCATTCTTATTGTACGGAAAAACTATTTCTTGGGAAAGCGAACAAGCTGGCGCGGTAGGAAGAATGAATTTGTTCGGATTGAGCACAGTTGTGGATCAACTGAAACAATTTTTCGCGAATCATCCTGAAAGTGAAATTCATCAGTTAATCGATAAATTGAATGGAAAAACTTATGGTGAAGCATTTTTTCAGTTCATTCATGAATTATTTGGTTCGTTTGGATTAGTTATTATAGATGGTGATGAAGTTGCCTTTAAATCAGCATTTAAACCTATTTTCAAACAAGAATTAACCACCCAATTTTCGCATCAAGAAGTTGCGGCGACAAATGAAAAATTAGCTTCAAAAAACTTTAAAATTCAAGTTAACCCTCGAGAAATAAATCTATTTTTCTTAGGTGAAAACAAACGCGAACGTATTATTGCAGCTGGAACTGATTTTCAAATTGGAGAAACCAATTATACTTCATCAGAAATTTTAGAACTTCTTGAAAAACATCCAAGTTCCTTTTCACCGAACGTTGTTTTGCGTCCACTTTATCAAGAATTTATTTTACCGAATATCTGTTACGTTGGTGGCGTTGGAGAACTCAGTTACTGGCTTCAACTAAAATCTACCTTCGAAAAAGCAGCTATCCCCTACCCGATTCTTCAAGCGCGAAGTTCAGTTATTTGGGTGGATAGAAACAATAAAAAAAAACTCGAACAATTACAATTTGAGATAGATTCAATTTTCAAATCTACAGTTGAACTTAAAAAAGAATTTCTACTGAATAACGAAGAAGAAACCATCGAATTTACACTTCAAGATTTTCAATTTAATCAATTTAAAAACGATTTGATTCATAAGTCCGAATTGATTGACCCATCTGTAAAATCGTGGATTGAAGCAGATTTTACACGTATTGAAAAACAAGTTGATGGCATTAAAAACAGATTGGAAAAATCAATGAAATCCAAACACGAAAAAGATTTAAAGTCAATTGAGCAGTTAAAAGAAAAATTATTTCCAGCTAATGGAATGCAAGAACGCAGCTTTAATTTCTTTCAATTTTGCCCCGAAGGAAACTATAAAAATAAATTGCAAAATTTGTACACTGCCATTGAACCCTTTGATTCCTCTATTTTAATTTTGATTGAAAATTAACGAAAAGAACTAGCTATGAGTTATGTCAATTTTTCCTTTTTAATGCTGTTGCTTTTTACCAATTGCACGCTAGCAACTTCCAAAAAAGAAACGATTGCAACTAGAGAAACTGTTGTTAAAACAAAGGTTTCTTGCAAAATTCAGAATGACAAATTATTAGCAAGTTATGAAGGCCCAGAATTTTTAAATGATCGCGACACCGCACATTTACTTTCAAATTTGGTTGCGCATGAACTTGGAGCTCATTTGAAAAAAGAATTCAATAAAAAAAACTATCTTAAGGTTGATTTCAAAAATACAAAAATTCAAACTAAAGGAAATCCACAATTTCGCTATCCATCAGAAGAAATCGTTAAGTACACCATTGAAATGCCTTTGTTAAAAGTCAAAAATTCATGCGATGCCTTCACTGGAATCGAACACCGTGGAACTTGGGCTAGAAACGACATTGAATCTGGTTTTCAAGAATGGATTTTAAAATTAAAAAGTCAAATAGCGATTGGAGTAGTCGAAAGTGAATTTTTTAAAACACCTGAAGGATTTAAAGAATACTGGGTGCAGTTCAAACATAAAGGATATCAAGGAAACTGCAAGTAAAGAACTTAAGAAAACTACAAATCTATATCAATGAGTTTTT
>CAMDGP010000254.1 GCA_945897765.1 Chitinophaga pinensis | reverse complement strand
GGGGTAAATCCTTAAAGGTATAAGTCATCGTTTTGCCTGTAACTGGAACAACTTTTCCAATATATTGCTTCCCAAAAACTGGGAAATCATTTTTCGGTTGATACAATCCTATAAATAGATTTCCTTTGGTAGAAGGAATATTTTTAATTTCAATAGTCAATTGATGTGTCTTCGATTCCATCAAAAGGAAAAGTAAAGAACTAATTAGGAGTGTTTTCATCGTGTTTTTTTAAGAAGTGACTTCAACGTCAATATCCTTTTTTGTAGATACTTAACACTTCTATTTTGTTTTTGTTTGAATCAAAAAGTTTACTTCTTAAAAGACCAATAATTAATTACTTAAAACGAATATTTCAAAGATACCTGAAATTATGCTAGTTAAGTTTCAATTGTGGCAACTATCTCTGATTAAAAAATGTGTGCAGAAATATGAAAAACAAAGAAAATTTCCATGAAAGGAGTTAAAAACTATTTTCAGTCAAGTTTGTTAAATAAATAGTTGTACAATACCATAAAAGTGGTATTTTTGCATCCAAATTATTCTTATTTATAATTAATCTAAATAAACAAACGAGATGATTACGGTCACAGATACTGCAAAAAAGCAAGCAATCAGATTGATGGAGGACGAAGGCAAAGACGGTTTTTTCATTCGAGTTGGGGTTCAAGGTGGAGGTTGCTCTGGTTTGATGTACCAACTAACATTTGACAACGAGGAAAAAGAAGGCGATAAAACATTCGAAGATAACGGAATGAAAGTAGTCGTTGATACTAAAAGTTACCTTTATTTATTGGGAACGACTCTTGATTTTTCAGGAGGTTTAAATGGAAAAGGTTTTGTTTTTAAAAATCCAAATGCTGACAGAACATGCGGTTGCGGTGAATCTTTTTCAGTTTAAAAATACGCAATGGCAAATTATACCGAAAACGAGTTAGCGAAAGACCTCGAAAATCAAGAATATAAATTTGGTTTTGTTACAGATATTGAAACGGATACTGTTCCAATTGGATTGAATGAAGACATTATTCGTTTGATTTCAAGCAAGAAAAATGAACCTGAATGGTTGTTGGAACACCGCTTAAAAGCTTTTGCAATTTGGAAAACAATGACTGAACCTGAATGGGCGCAAGTACATTATAAAAAACCAGATTTTCAAGCAATTGCGTATTATTCAGCGCCAAAGCAAACAAAAAAATACGAATCTTGGGACGATGTTGATCCTGAAATGAAGGCTACCATGGCGAAATTGGGGATTTCCATGGAAGAACAAAAACGTTTGACTGGTGTCGCTGTTGATTTCGTTATGGATTCCGTTTCAGTTGCGACTTCCTTCAAAGAAAAATTAGGCGAATTAGGAATCATTTTTTGCTCATTTTCGGATGCAGTGCATGAACATCCTGAATTGGTTAAAAAATACATGGGAACTGTTGTTCCAACTACAGATAATTACTACGCAGCTTTGAACTCTGCTGTTTTTACTGACGGTTCTTTTTGTTACATTCCGAAAGGCATTCGTTGTCCGATGGAACTTTCAACATATTTCCGAATCAACGCAGGTGGAACAGGACAATTTGAACGCACACTTGTGGTTGCTGACGAAGGTGCTTATGTTTCTTATTTGGAAGGGTGTACAGCGCCACAACGCGACGAAAATCAATTACACGCAGCTGTGGTTGAGTTGATTGCTTTGGAAAATGCTGAAATCAAATATTCGACGGTTCAAAACTGGTATCCGGGTGATAAAAACGGCTTAGGTGGAATATTTAACTTTGTGACAAAACGTGGGATTTGTGAACGAAACGCAAAAATTTCTTGGACACAAGTCGAAACTGGTTCAGCTGTAACTTGGAAATATCCTTCGTGTATTTTGAAAGGTGACAATTCCATTGGAGAATTTTATTCTGTGGCTGTAACTAACAATTACCAACAAGCGGACACAGGAACGAAAATGATTCACTTGGGCAAAAACACGAAAAGCACAATCATTTCAAAAGGAATTTCAGCTGGAAAATCTCAAAATTCATACAGGGGTTTGGTGCAAATTAGTAAGAACGCACAAAATGCAAGAAATTTCTCTCAATGTGACTCGTTGTTAATGACAGACGAATGTGGTGCACACACGTTTCCATATATCGAATGTAAAAATCCAAGTGCGATAATAGAACACGAAGCAACTACCTCAAAAATCGGTGAAGATCAGTTGTTCTATTGCAAGCAGCGCGGAATTAGTGAAGAAAAAGCGATTAGTTTAATTGTAAATGGATATTGTAAAGAAGTATTGAATCAGTTGCCGATGGAATTCGCTGTGGAAGCGCAGAAGTTGTTGGCGATTAGTTTGGAGGGCTCGGTAGGGTAACCAGAAACATTGCACGAAGCGAGAGCGTACTTCTCCCCTTGAGGGGAGATTGAGAGGGGTGAAATAAAAAAATATAGAAAAATAAAATTAAAATCGAAGTGAGTTTTTACCTCTTTAGTCAGCTGACGGAGAGAATGAGAGGGGTTTTACAATTAGAATTAGTATTGTGACCAAACAAAATTTAAATCATCCCCCTTTATCCCCCTTCTTCGCCGCGGCGAAGGGGGAAATTGAATCTCACTTCGAATTAAAATTGTGGTATATGATAAAAATTAAAAACTTACACGCCAACATAGAAGGAAAAGAAATCCTTAAAGGCTTAAATTTAGAAGTAAACGCTGGTGAAATCCACGCGATAATGGGTCCTAATGGAGCTGGAAAAAGTACGCTTGCTAGTATCTTGGCAGGACGTGAAGAATACGAAGTAACGGAAGGTTCAGTAGAATTTGACAGAAAAGATTTGTTGGAATTATCAACTGAAGACAGAGCGAGAGAAGGTTTATTCTTAGCTTTTCAGTATCCAGTTGAGATTCCTGGAGTGTCAAACGTTAACTTTTTGCGCACAGCTTTGAATGAAATTCGTGCTTACAAAGGTGAAGAGCCTATTTCTGCGAAAGATTTTATGGCGAAAGTTCGTGAGAAATCAGCGATTGTGGAATTAGATAGCAAATTGGCTTCACGATCAGTAAACGAAGGTTTTTCGGGCGGTGAGAAAAAACGCAACGAAATTTTCCAAATGGCGATGTTGGAACCGAAATTGGCAATTTTAGATGAAACTGATTCTGGTTTGGACATTGATGCTTTGCGAATTGTTGCGAGTGGTGTGAATAAATTGAAATCACCTGAAAATGCAACAATTGTTATTACGCACTATCAGCGTTTGTTGGATTATATCGTTCCAGATTTTGTACATGTTTTATACGACGGAAGAATCGTGAAAACTGGAACAAAAGAATTGGCTTTGGAATTAGAAGAAAAAGGCTACGATTGGATTAAAAACGAAGTGGACGCAAACTAAAAAAGCCATGCAAGAAGTAATTTCAACAAATAAATTAGCTGCTTTTCGTGCGAATTTAGCAAGCACAACATTGGCTTTTCCAAATGACAAAGTAAGTGCTGCTTTCGATTTTTTAAACACAAGTGATTTTCCAACAACCCGTCACGAAAACTGGAAATATACCCGTTT
>CAMDGP010000253.1 GCA_945897765.1 Chitinophaga pinensis | reverse complement strand
AGCCTTGGGTCGGGTTTATAGTAATCAGTAGAAATGATTTGAGCTCCACTTTGTATCGCTGCTTTCAATCGGTTGTAATCATTGGCACGAGCTTCCAATGTTCCTGCATCTGAACGCGTTCGCACAATGTATTTTTGAGTAAGCAGTTCAATTTCTTTTTCGTTACCAATCGGATCATTTTTAACCACAAAAGCCGTATTGTCACCGTTTGGAGGATTGTAAACAAACATCGGACGATTTAATCCTGATTGCTCATATAAGTTTTGGTTGTTACCTTCTAGAATAAAAATAATTTTTCCCAAACAAGTTGACAAAAGTGGCCAGCCTTCCGTATTTAAACGCTCTTTAATTGAGGAATAATTACCTTTTAAATCAGTTGGTTTGAAGATTTTATCTGCGGGAAGAATCTCCAGAATTTCTTTGTCTAAATCTTGAAAGGCTTGAGTATCGAATTGTAACGCTCGTTTGAATCCCAAGAAGCGCAAAAATCCCGATTCATCTCCCGGATTGAAACCTTTCGATTCTATGTTTACGAAAATAGGAGTGTGGCTTGGGTGTGCGTTACTCCACGATTTGAGTTCGTTTAAAACTTGTTTAAAGGTCAAATAATTGGTTTCGTAATCAACGTCTGTGATATGTAATACTTTAAAACCTGGTTGTTTCATTACTGGATCTTTAACTTTTTGTCGCAAGCCTGTAATCAGTTTATTTACTTTTCTCTTTCGGTACAATCCACCTTTGGGGTCGTAATTCACATCGATTTCAATACCTCGAATGTTGTAATTGTCAAATTGTTCAGGTAGTGGAACGTGTCCATAATCCATTTGCTCGGGGTCGTTAGAAGGGCCAAGTTGCTTTTTGAACTTCGAAAGAAATTTTATCACCTTTGGGCTGGGATTCTTTTTATAGCTGTTGTGAGAAGCTAGAATTTTGTAGTGATTGAGGCGAATAGTGTCAGTGACCTGAGAAAAGGGATTTATAAAAAAACCACAAATGACAAGAGTAACTATTAAACTTAATTTCATAGTAAGAGGAAGATTGAATTGTATAAATTTAGTCAACAATTTTTAGTTTGAAAATCGATTTTTCAATTTCAATATCGGATTCTCAAAATAAGTTTTGGAAAGTGCCGCTAAGCCTATCGTGAAAGTAATTCCAAATAAATGATAAAGTAATGTTTCAAGTTTAATCTCCAAATTTAAAGGCTGTAAAATAGCCCAAACAATGGTGATTACTACCAAATGATACATATAAATTCCGTAAGAGATTTCGCCCAAATAATCCATAAATGGAGCGTCTAAAAATTTTGTCTTCTTGTTTTTCCAGGCGATTGACCAAATTAATAAACCAAAGAAAATTGAACAAACAAAAAGATTTAGTGATTTATCCTCAACACCAATTTTAAGCAAAAGCTGATTAAAAAAACTTCCATTGAAAATGATTAAAAAACAGCTCAGAATTGAAATTAGAAGTACTATTAATCTAATTTTTGACAGCTTGATTTGAAGGTTGGTTGTCATGAAAAAGGTGCACGCAAATAATCCACCGATGAATAAAGCTTCAAAACGCATCATCCTTATTACATAATCTATTACGGGTGGGAAAATAGTGAGGCAGGCAAAGTCATTTAGCGCAAGTTTTAGAAACAACAAGAATAGTATCCATTTCCATAAATCTTTCGGAACAAATTTCAATAAAGGTCCCCAAATCAAATAAAACCATTCTTCAACACCAATTGACCAAAGAGGTTCCAAAAGATGATTGCCGAAATAAAACGTGATAATTCCGGGTAAAAAAGAAATAAAGAAAAGTAAACTTTCTGACCAAGAATAGGGAATTTCATAAGGCAGTTTAAGCAATTCTATAAAAATTGGTTGAAGAACGAGTCCAATAAAAAGCAATAAGAAATATAAAGGCCAAATTCTTACAACTCGTTTCCAATAGAAGGATTTAACTTGAACCGTTTGCGTTTTGTTTCTTTCTTTGAGTAGTAAAAAAGTAATTAGAAAACCACTTAAAACGAAGAAAAAAGTAACGGCGTGTTGACCATTATTGAAAAAATCCAGCTTGTGAAAACTAGGTCCTCCTGCACTTGCACGCAAGGATTCAGCGTGTCCAACTAAGACCAACAAGGCTGCGAAAAAACGCAATGCATTAAACTGAAAGAAATAACTAGTAGTAGACCGATTAAAGGTAGTATCTACATTATTCTTTTCGCTCGCTGACAAAACAGATTATAGATTTTCTAGTAAAGATTCATCAACTAAATTTGGCAAAGTCACTTTTAGTAATGGTTCAGCTTCCATAGCACGTTTGATGGCAAAAATAGCATTTTCATTGCGCGCCCAGTTTCTTCTTGCGATTCCATTGTTAACGTCCCAATGTAACATCATTTTCAAGTTTCTATCAGCATCAGCGCTACCATCTAACAACATTCCAAAACCACCGTTGATTACTTCTCCCCAACCAACTCCACCACCATTGTGAATGGAAACCCAAGTTGCACCTCGGAAACTATCTCCAATCACATTTTGAATAGCCATGTCAGCAGTGAATTTTGAACCATCGTAAATATTAGACGTTTCGCGATAAGGAGAATCCGTTCCAGAAACATCGTGGTGATCGCGGCCTAAAACCACAGGTCCAATTTCACCGTTTGCAATCGCTTTGTTGAACGCTTCTGCAATACGCATACGTCCTTCCGCATCTGCATATAAAATGCGTGCCTGCGAACCAACTACTAATTTATTTTCTTGTGCGCCTTTGATCCACTGAATGTTATCCGCCATTTGCTGTTGGATTTCTTCTGGACTTGTCAGCATCATTTCTTCTAAAACTTGACAAGCAATCGCATCTGTTTTTTCTAAATCTTCTGGTTTTCCAGAGGCACAAACCCAACGGAAAGGTCCAAAGCCAAAATCGAAACACATCGGGCCTAAAATATCTTGAATATAAGATGGATATTTGAAGTCAATGTGATTTTCAGCCATTACTTCACCGCCAGCTCTTGAAGCTTCTAATAAAAAGGCATTTCCGTAATCAAAGAAGTACGTTCCTTTTGAAGTGTGTTTGTTGACTGCAGTAGCATGACGACGTAAACTTTCTTGAACATACGTTTTGAATTTTTCAGGTTCGTTTGCCATCATTTCGTTTGCTTCTTCGATATTAAGTCCGGCAGGATAATAACCACCCGCCCACGGATTATGCAACGAAGTTTGATCGGAACCTAAGTCTACGTATACGTTTTCTTCGTCGAATTTTTCCCAAACATCTACTACATTACCTAAATAAGCAATCGAAACGATTTCTTTATCTTCTTTTGCTTTGCGAACGCGCGCTGTTAATTCATCCAAATCACTTATTATTTCATCTACCCAACCTTGTGAATGGCGTGTGTTTGCAGCTTTTGGATTCACTTCGGCAGTTACAGAAATGACACCAGCGATATTTCCAGCTTTTGGTTGAGCGCCTGACATTCCACCTAATCCAGCAGTAATAAATAATTTACCTTTGATATCATCGCGCGTTTTCGCAATACGTCGAACTGCGTTTAAAACGGTGATTGTCGTTCCGTGTACAATTCCCTGAGGAC
>CAMDGP010000252.1 GCA_945897765.1 Chitinophaga pinensis | reverse complement strand
GATGGTGTAGTTAATTGAGCTGCAATACTAAACGATGAACTTGGATCAGATACAAAACTACTAGCATTTGTGGCAGTCACGGTGTAGTTTGTTCCTGCGGTCATACCACTAATTATGCCACCTGAGCCAACAGTTGGTCCTGATGGCGTAAAGGCATAAGTTAGGGCGGCATTATAATTTGTGATGGTTGCTATACCTGGCGATGAACAGCTTGAACTACTTACATTTACAGTTGGTGGAAGCAGACAATCTTCAGTTTCAAAAACAACAGTGACTGTAACCGAACCAGGGCAACCAGGCGTTGGGACAGTGTATATCAGATTAACCGTATTACTTCCTGTTCCTGTGAAAGTTAAATTTGTACCAGATAATGATGCAGATCCTGTTACTGAAAATACTCCTCCAGTAGGATCTGCGGTAACATCAATCGTTGTACCATTACAATATAAACCACCTGGACTCAATGTTGGTGTTCCAGATACAGATACATCAACGGTTGTGGCACCGCAAATAAATACAACAGCAGTAGTAAAGGTGTAGGTAGTTTCATTTGATGTAACGTTGGTTCCATCACCCATACTACCACCGATTCTATGCCCTACATACCCGAAAAAATCCTCACATTTTTTAACGAGCATTGAAGTATGACCACCTGTTTCAACCGCAAGAATTCGATCAGTAGCAGTAATTCCATTTGGTATTCCCGGATTGGCATTCGTGGTTACGCCTCTTCCGAGCATTTCTCCATCACAATCCCCCCAATTGTAATTTACAGAATCGGCAGTTATCACATTTATTGAAGCTAACATATTGTCATGTTCATTCGGTGAAATCCAGTGAATATTATTCATGACGGGTCCTGCAGCTGAGGTATATCTTGGCTGAACCCATGAGCGGCGTTCAGTAGTAGTCCAATCACCTAATTGACGCTGTGTATTACCACCCAAGGAATATAAATTTCCGTTTGCATTTAACACATAATAACTGGCAACGTTAATTTGAGCTTGATCTCCGCCGGCAGCAAGATTATTGTTATCCCTTGTTACACCAATCATTTTGATTGGGTTAGCATTCGGAGTGGTCATAGATGTTGCTCGCGTTCTTGCTGCTTGTGCGGTATTGTTTCCTAGATACGTTTCAGCACCCCAGGTAAAAAGTTGTCCGGTTGAAGTCAACGCAAACATTGTATACATGTTACCTCTAACCGCAATAACATTGGTTAAATTAGGGTTTCCTGCAGCAGAAGTGGTGACTTGGTACCATTGCGTTGAAGCTGCGGCGTTCAATGTGCCAGTAAGTCCTCGACCAGCGTTTTCGCCCACTTGAGTTAGTACGTAAACAGCTCCACTGCAAGTTGTCAATGCAATTGTACGGTACGTCACAAAAAGCATTTTAACATCTAACGGAGTCACTCCAGCTGGTAATCCTTGCGTATTTCCAGCAACGGTAATTTTTTGAAAAGCTGAAGAGGTTGTGAGGTTAGCATGCAAAACTGCACCTTCGTCCCCCCAAGCAAATAAACCGTCAGTTGTCAAAACTATTCCTTGAACATTAAATACTTCTGACCCTAAATGTGCCTTTAGAATATTTCCCGTAATTCCTGGAAAGTTTGCAGGTGTGATTTCAGTCGGAGATAACAAATTACCTGTGCCATTGCTCGCCACATTTTGGCCCCAAACTTTGTATGAACCTTCAGCAGTTCTAACCACTGTCTGGTGAAAAGACGAAATGAAGTTATCGTATTCAATTGTCGCTGCATCTGAATTTGACCCCATACCGAAATTCAAATAGTCGGTATTAGAGCAAGTCGGTTGAAATCCACATTGCGAATAAATAGGATTAAAAAAAGCAAAGGCAATTACAAATGATAATGATTGTATAAGGATTCTCATTATTACAGAAAATTTCATGTTTATAATTATTTAATTTCGTTGGGTAGATAATAGGTTTCAATCAAATTATCATGTTTATAAAAATCAAACATAATATAAGTATTAGGTGTAGCCTTTCCTTTTAAATTAAAGGAAATAATATTCTTACCTATCTGTAATGGAATATTATTGTTTTTCGGCTCCCCTTCAATGCTTGTATTTACTCCTGATGAAATCATTTTTAAACCTTTTAAATTACCTTGGTTGTTATAGTAACTTGAGTAAATAATGGGGATTGAAACAACAATTCCATTTGTTTCAAGGTTACCAAAAATAGACTTAGATAACTCTAATTCATCAACTAAAAATTCATATTTTTCGTCTTGAACTTCCAAGCGGTATACTATTTTTTCATTGCTGTGATTACACGCTTTGGTACTGGTTTTTTCAGTATGATTTAAAACAACGTCATATTCACCTGGTTTTTGAAATATTACATCAAAAATTTGCCTCCCAATTCCATTGATTTTGAAGGAATCATTATTTGTAATATTCCAACTATATTCCTCAATTTCAGATATTGAAAGCACCTTAGAATTGAGTTTTTCACCATACGAAATGACAATACGATTAACATTTTCATAAAGACTTATATTGTGATTGACAGGGGCAAATGATGCTCCCGTTGCTGGTTCCACAATCATCCCAGGAGTTTGTGATTGAACAAATGAAGAAATTAAAAACAACGCGAAAAGCGTTACTAAAAATTGTTTTTTCATAATAGAATTTCTTAAAAACGAGCGCGAATATAGGGAATTAAAGTTGGACTTACACATGAAAATGTTGTCTTTTCTCGCAAACGGAATTGAAACTCTTTGATTTTGAGATCTAAAAATGGGAGGTTTTCGTGAATGCTCCTTTAATAATGATGATAGAATGTGTTACCATGTTTCAAAGATAAGGAAAAGGAGGAAAGTTGGAGGTATCAAAAAATTAGTTTGGCAACGCAGATTTGGGGGATTTGGTGTATCGCATTCAGACGTGGATAATGTGTATCGTTTTATTAGCGACCAAAAACAATATCATCAAAAACAAACGTTTGAAATGGAATACATTAATTCATGGAGTTACATTGGTTTGATGATGTGATAATGAATAAATCAATCTTTCTCTTTTTTCAAATGATAAATTTCGCTAACTTAATGTAAAATATGAAGAATGAAATCATTTTATACCGCCCAAATGAAGCAACTGAACACATTGAAGTTCACATTGAAAATGAGACTGTTTGGTTGAATCGTCAACAAATTGCAACTCTTTTTGGAAGAGATGTTAAAACAATTGGTAAACATATTAATAATGCTTTAAAAGAAAAATTGGAAGGAATTCCAACTGTCGCAAATTTTGCGATAGTTGATTTTGAAGGCGAAAGAAAAGTTCAAAGAAACATTGAATATTACAATCTTGATGTTATTCTGTCTGTCGGATATAGAGTAAAATCCAAACAGGGAATTCATTTCAGAATGTGGGTAACAACTATTTTGCGTGAATACTTAAACAAGGGTATAGAATTGAAGATTTACAAATAAATTTTACTTATTAACTTAATAAAGATGAATATTAACCAAGCTCAAAATATAGAATCTATCATATATTCAGTCAGGGGATTACAAGTAATGCTTGATAGTGACTTAGCAATGATGTATCAAACTGAAACAAAATATA
>CAMDGP010000251.1 GCA_945897765.1 Chitinophaga pinensis | reverse complement strand
TTGAAAAATGCCGACAAAATTGTAGTTGTAAGCGAAGACATCAAACGTCATTTTGGTGCTAATCGAAAAGAATTCCTCGACAAAATCCACGTGATACCTAACGGCTTTGATGAAACCGACTTTTTGAAAGTTAAAAGTGAAGAGTTAAGAGTTAAGCGTGAAATGGAAAGTGGAAAACTGAAAGATCAAGGTATAGATGGTAACAACGTAAATAAGGATTTCAATTCGTTAGGCAATTCAGAGAACAAAACTATCAGTTACGTCGGAAACCTCGGAGAACAATACCCTGTCGAAGGATTCTTTAAAGCTTTTTCAGAAATTGTAAAAAAAGACAGCGATTGGAAACTACATTTTGTTGGGAATTGCCACAATGGAGTTAAAACCTTAGTTGAAAAATTAAACCTTTCAAATTCAGTTGTTTTCGTTCCGTATGTAAATCATTCGGAAGCAATCGATTTTATGATAAAAGCAAGAATTCTCCTTTTAATCATTCCAGAAATTGAAAACAACAAAGGGATTTTGACAGGAAAACTCTTTGAATACTTAGCAACTGGCAATCCAATTCTAAACATTGGTCCAAAAGACGGTGATGCTGCAACGATTTTAAATGAAAATGAAGTCTCTATTACTTTAAATCCAACTGAAAAGCAAGAAATTGTAGATTTTATCTTAAATTCATCAGCAACTAATACACCAAGCAATCTTTCTGAACATAAATTCTCAAGGAGGAATTTGACAAAAGAAATGGCGGGGTTAATATTAAATTAATATGTGTGGAATTCACGGTTTTTTTACTTCTAATCAAGATCAAGACGCTAACAATAGCTTGATTCGTAAAATGGTTGTTTCAACTAATCATAGAGGTCCCGATTATAGTGGTTTTGAAAACCTTCATCCTGTTTATTTTGGTCATAATCGCTTAAGTATTATTGATTTAAATCCTGAAGCAAATCAACCAATGAACTTCGGTAAATATTGGATTGTTTTCAATGGCGAAATTTACAATTACAAAGAAATAAGACAAGAATTAAGAGAAAAAGGAATTGTTTTTTCAACTGCTTCTGACACGGAAGTTATATTAAAAAGCTACGACTTTTATGGTGAAAAATGCGTAGAAAAATTCATCGGAATGTGGGCATTTTCAATTTTTAATAATGAAGACAAAAGTTTATTTTGTTCTCGTGACAGATTTGGAATCAAACCATTCTATTATCTACATCACGAAAACAACTTGTACTTTTCATCTGAAATAAAATCATTAAAAACAACTCCATATTTCAGTTCAAACTTAAATTTATCACAGGTTAATCGCGGTTTACAACTGGGTTGGATCGGTTTTAAAAATGAAACCTATTTTTCAAGTATTCAGTCACTTGAACCAGGACATAATTTAAACTATAAGGACAACAAGCTTACCATTTCAAAATATTGGTCGTATCCATCAGAACAAAAGGCAATTGATACAAATGAAGCAGTTCATCAACTGAAAGAACTATTCGATAACTCATTACAACTACACGTTAGAAGTGATGTTCCAATTGGCGCAACATTAAGCGGAGGAATTGACAGTTCAAGTATAGTTTCTTCTTTACTGAAAAATAAAATGTCATCGAATTTGGAAACTTTTTCGATTTATTATGATTCAACTAAGGGATTTGATGAACGTCCATTTATTAAAACCATTGAACAAAAATATCCAGAACAATTTAAATTAAATTATTATTCACCGACTGAACAAGAAATTGCAAAAGATTTTGATGCTATTTCACACACAATGGACTTTCCTCTTTCTGGTTCTTCACCTGTTTCACAATATTATGTTATGAAATTAGCAAAAGAAAAAGGGATAAAAGTAATTTTAAGTGGACAAGGCGCGGATGATTACATGGGAGGTTATATGCATTCATATTATAGACTTTACGCTGAATGGATGAAACATTTTCAATTTGGCAAACTTTCAAAAGGAATTAAAGATTATAAGAAAATTCATGAAGCGAGTAACTCTAAACTTACGAATGTATTGATGAAATCGACACTTAGTTCAATTATGAGTGAAGATGCGATTTACAAATTTGAATATAAAAACTATTTGCCTTTTCTTGGAAATAAACATAATGATTGGAATGCTTTTGAAAATTATTCTGCTGGTAAATTAAATGAATTTCATTTTGCATTAATGAACTATTCTTCTTTGCCTACCTTGTTACACTACGAAGATCGCAACTCAATGGCACATTCAATTGAGAGTCGCGTTCCTTTTTTAGATCATCGATTAGTTGAATTATTATTTCAATTTCCAGATAACTTGAAAATAAACAATGGTTGGACCAAATTCGCACTTCGTCAGTCAATGGAGGATGTTTTACCAAAAGAAATACAATGGCGCACCGATAAAAAAGGCTTTGTTACACCAGGTGAAATTTTATGGTTAAGAGGTTCATTGGCTCACTTGTTAGAAATCGATTATGCTCAATTGTCATTTTTAGACAAAACGAAAACCAAAAAAATAATTGACGAATTTAAAGCGGGAAATAATAAATTTGCAACACTCGTTTGGCGAATTGCCACATTAAATCATTGGATGAAAAACCAAATCTAATCTTCTCCCAAAAACCAAAACGTTGTATCAGTCAAACCATTAGTTGTTGTGTACGCAGGATAATTCTTCATAAAATCAAATACAATTTTATAATGATCTCGTTCGCTATTGTCTAAAATTACAATACTTTTTTTCTTCATTTTAGATAAAGTATAGTACAAACATTCTGGGCGAGCTCTTCCGTCAACTAACACAAAATCAAGTGAATTATCAGGAACCGATTTAACGGTCATATAATAATCAACGTAATCTTTACGAACTTGAAATCCTAAATTATCCTCCATTTCAAATGAATCATCTTTAAACAAACTTGGATCATTTTGTGCAATAAATCGATAATCAACATTCTTTATTCCACTAACATTGAATCTTTTAACAATCATTTCATACCACTCCTTATCATGCTCAACTGAAATTAATTGATTAACCTTCGGCGCGGTAAATAAGGTACTTATTCCAGAACCAAATTCTAAACCTGTCATTTCTTTTGTAAGATGTTGCTTTAAGAATCGCACACTTGAAGGCGATAACCAAGGGCATGGGTCATTAAACTTTCTAAAAAAAGAATACCTAACTTTTAAAATAGGACGTAAAACACGATATAATAAATAGCCACTTTCTCCTTTTGATCGAAGATAACTTCTTTTTATTGTAAAAAAGGTTGAATCACATTTTTTCAATTGTTCAATTCGTCTATCCATTATATTCTTTAATTAATTTAACCAATTTGACTGCTTCATTTTCCCAATTTAATTTTTCATTTACCGTATTAAATGCATTTTCAACGCGTAAATTAACTTCATTTTTATTGGATTGTATTTCTTTTATGACCTTAACAAAATCTTCGGGATTCGATGCTTCAAAAATAAAACCAGCATTATTCTCTTTAACAATCCTTTTCATCGGTTTACAATTACTAACTAACAAAGGAGCTTTTTGAAGCATAATTTGAAATATTTTATGAGGAATGGTATTGTCCGTATGTTCGTTTTTAACATGA
>CAMDGP010000250.1 GCA_945897765.1 Chitinophaga pinensis | reverse complement strand
TTGGTATTAGATTTTATGGCAATTGCAATGGCAGAAATGGGAAGTATTTCAGAACGTCGCATTTACAAATTGATTTCTGGAACACGCGGTTTACCTCCTTTTTTAGTGGCTAATCCAGGTCTGAATTCAGGATTGATGATTGCACAATATACATGTGCTTCAATAGTAAGTCAAAATAAACAATTGTGTACGCCAGCTTCTGTTGACACGATTGATTCCAGCAACGGACAAGAAGATCACGTGAGTATGGGCGCCAACGCTGCAACGAAATTATATCGAGTGATTCAAAATTGTTATTCAATCATTGGCATTGAATTATTGAACGCAGCACAAGCATTTGAATTCAGAAGACCATTAAAAAGTTCAGAAAAAGTAGAAGCTTTGTTTCAAGCATTTAGAAAAGAAGTTGAATTTATAGAAACAGATTTGAATACATCACTTGAAATGAAAAAGGCGGTAGGTTTTGTGAAGAGAATGTAGAATTGAGAGTTAAAATTTAAAAGATAAGAGTTAAAAGTTAAGAGTGAAAAGTGTAAAATTGAGAGTTCGAAGTGAGGTTTTTAGGCTTCCCCCTTTGAAGGGGGATTGAGGGGAATGATAAAATTTTGTAATATCACCTCCCTTAATCTCCGTCAGTTGACGGAAGGGAAAATCTAATCTCACTTCGAGTAATGTTCATTTTTCATAAAGTCATAATATCTTAATCCCGATAGCTATCGGGACCTAATATCCTAATATCCTAAAATCAAAATAAAAACATGGAATACAATCAATTAGAAAACAACCAAGAAGAAGAAAAAAGACCAACATTATTATTAGTTCTTTGTATACTAACCTTTGTAAACACTGGATTTACGGTTCTTGGTGGTTTGATGGGGATACTTTCTGGAAAACCCTCATCTGAGGAAATCAAAGTAAGCAAAGTTCAAATGGCTCAATCAATCGATCAGTTGGAGAAACTGAATATGGATTATTGGGTGGATGTAATCAAACGAATTCAATTAATGACAGAAGCAATGTATGCTAGTTTTGTTGCTTATAACGCAGTATCAATTTTAGTTGCTATGGCTGGTGTTGCAGCAGCATTTCTGATGTTGAAAGGGAAAAAACTAGGTTTCCATGTGTATATCTGTTACAGCTTTTTATATGTCCTACAAGGTTATTTATTTGTCTCAGCCGCTGTGATACCCACATTTATTATCATCATTAATTTATTAATTGCTGGGGTATTTGTTTTACTTTATTCTCGTAATTTAAACTGGTTGAATAAATAGGTATCGCCTCAAACAATGAAAGATTACTTGTAGGAGATCTACTTTTTTAACACCATTTAAACCGTTTTTGTGACTGAAATCAATGACTTTTTTTTAGAGGAATTCTACAAAAGTATTACGCCCAATCAAGTAGAAATGTTCAATCGGATTGCAGCAGATCGTACTAGGCATTTAACAGTTGCCTTAGAAAACATCTATCAAGAACACAATGCTTCGGCGGTTTTACGTTCGTGTGATTGCTTTGGATTGCAAGATTTACATGTCATCGAGCAAAGTAATTCGTTTGCTGTTCAGCGTGATATTGCGCTAGGTGCCGGTCGTTGGGTAGATATTTACAATTATGCAATAAGTGATAATCCAACAGATGATTGTATTTTAAATCTTCAAAACCAAGGATATAAAATCGTTGCAACAACCCCACATACTGACGCTTTCACCATTCATGATTTACCATTAAATGAACCTGTTGCATTTTTTTTCGGCACAGAAAGACAAGGTTTATCAGATGAGGTAATTAATCGAGCAGATTATTGTGTTAAAATTCCAATGTATGGTTTCACAGAAAGTTTTAATATTTCAGTTTCGGTTGCAATTCTTTTACAGACAATACGCCAACGACTTGAAATAAGTTTAATCAATTGGAAACTAAGTCAAAAGGAACAAAGAGATTTAAAAATTGAATGGTGTAAAAAGATACTTAATGGTGGTTCAGCATTAGAACAGGAATTTCGTAAGAAATTTAAAAAAGAATTTTAACTTTGTGCTTAGTAATCACCAACTAAACAATAAATATCATGGGAAGAGGAGATAAAAAAACAGCAAAAGGTAAAAGAACGATGGGTTCTTACGGAAATACACGTAAGAGAGCATCTGAAAAAGTAGTTGCTGTAATTGTAAAAGCTGAAAAAGTAGAAAAAGTAGAAAAGGTTGTTAAAGCACCAGCTAAAAAAACAACGAAAAAAGAAACTGTAAAGTAAAAAATTGAAAGCTGCCTTTGGTGGCTTTTTTATTTTAGATTAATTATTCAATCAAAGAAAAACAACAAATAAAATGAAACACAATTTTGGAGCAGGACCTTGTATTCTTCCACAGGAAGTTTTCCAACAAGCTGCGGCAGCCGTTTTAGATTTTAATGGTTTGTCTATTTTAGAAGTTTCCCATCGTCACAAAGATTTCGTGGCTGTTATGGACGAAGCAATTGATTTAGTGAAAAAAGCATTGAATGTACCTGAAGGTTATTCGGTCGCATTTTTACAAGGTGGAGCAACTCTGGGTTTCACTATTGTAGCTTTAAATATGATGCGTGATTCTAAAAAAGCAGGTTATATTAACACTGGAACTTGGGCTTCTGGCGCTATTAAAGAAGCAAAAAAAGTTGGCGTTGACGTGAATATGTTTGCTTCATCTGAAGATAAAAAGTTTTCTTATATTCCTAAAGATTATAAAATTCCAACAGATGCAGATTACATTCACTTTACGTCTAACAATACTATTTACGGAACTCAATTTCATGAATTACCAAAAACAGATTTACCTTTAGTTTGCGATATGTCGTCTGATATTTTCTCAAAAGAAATTAACGTTGCTGATTTTGATATCATTTATGCAGGTGCCCAGAAAAATTTAGGTCCAGCAGGTGCAACATTATTTATAGTGAAAGATTCAATTCTTGGAAAATCAACTTCGCCATTCATGCCTTCTTATTTGGATTTGAAACAACAAGTTGAAAAAGAATCGATGTTAAACACGCCTCCCGTTTTTTCTGTTTATGTTGCGATGTTGAATTTGAGAAATTTGATTGCAAATGGTGGAGTTAAAGCAATGGAGGCTAAAAACAATGCAAAAGCAGAATTATTATACAACGAAATTGATGCAAATCCAGCTTTCATCGGAACGGTAGCAAAAGAAGATCGCTCGAAAATGAACGTTACTTTCACACTTACTGACGAAAGTCGTGCTGCTGAATTTGATGTACTTTGGAAAGGAGCAGGAATAGTTGGTTTACCTGGACATCGCTCAACTGGTGGTTACAGAGCGTCAATGTATAATGCATTACCAATTGAAAGCGTTCAAGTTTTGGTGGATGTAATGAAAGCGTTTGGGAAATAATTGTAAGAATTGAAAATGTAGAATGTAAAATGTAGAATTGAGGATTGAAAATTGCGAATTGCAGATTAAAGATTAGTATTAATTTCCTTATTTCTCATAAAATCATTCCCTCCTAATATCCTATAAAAAAATGAAAATACTAGCAAACGACGGAATTTCCGCAGTAGGAAAAAAATTACTAGAAGCAGCAGGTTACACTGTTATTACTGAAAAAGTAGCTCAAGAAGAATTGG
>CAMDGP010000249.1 GCA_945897765.1 Chitinophaga pinensis | reverse complement strand
CCAAAAACGATTTCTTGTATTGTTTTGAACGGCAGTTATACAGACGAAAACGAACTTGCCATTTTTATTTCTGATTTAGAAAAACATTCAAAAAATGAAAAACAAGTTGCGCTTTTACTCTTTCATATCAATGAGGCAATGCAAGGCGGAAGTTTGATGCAACCTGTTCCAAAGAAAAAATTTACTGATGCTGGATTGAGTGTTTCGACTCTAAATACATTAGAGAAAAAAGGAATATTAAAAACAGAACGTTTTCAAATAGATCGCTTACTTACTGTATCCAAAGAAGAATTGGCTTTTAAAGCATTGACTGTACCTCAAAATACAGCCTTAGAAGAAATTAGAACTGCTTTTGAAACAAAACAAGTTACGCTTTTACATGGAGTTACTGGTTCAGGAAAAACAGAGATTTATGTCCAACTTATTCAAGAATATTTGGATAATGGCAAGCAAGTTTTGTTTCTTCTTCCAGAAATTGCTTTAACAACCCAATTAATTCAGAGACTTTCCTCCTATTTTGGTGAACAAGTTGGGGTTTATCATTCGCGTTTTAATCAAAATGAACGCGTTGAAATTTGGAATAAAGTCCTACAAAATGACTTCAAACAATTCAGAATCATAATCGGTGCACGTTCGTCAGTGTTTTTACCTTTTCAAAATTTAGGTTTAATTATTGTCGATGAAGAACACGAAAGTTCGTTCAAACAATATGATCCTTCACCCCGCTATAACGCGAGAGATGCTTCGATTGTCTTAGCGAATTTACATGAAGCAAAGGTTTTACTTGGGACAGCAACGCCTTCATTAGAAACATATTACAACGCAAAAAACGGAAAATTTGCCCTAGTTGAATTATTAGAACGATACAAAGGATTGAAATTACCAGAAGTTCTTTGCGCAGATTTAAAAAGTGAACGTCGCTTAAAAAATATGCAATCTAATTTCAGTTCTTTTTTAGTAAACGAAATGCGAGAAGCGTTCAATAAGGAGGAACAAATTATTCTCTTTCAAAACCGTCGTGGCTATACACCTTCTTGGACATGTGAGGTTTGCGCTTGGACACCAAAATGTACGAATTGCGATGTTTCCTTGACTTATCATAAATTTGGAAATATTCTTAAATGTCATTATTGTAGTTATACCACAGCACCTATTGGAACTTGTAAAGCTTGTGGAAGTAATCGTTTAAAAATGAATGGCTTTGGGACTGAAAAGGTCGAAGATGATTTAGCGCTTATTTTCCCTGATAAAGTTATCAAACGTTTGGACTTAGACACTACACGTTCTAAAAATGCCTATGAAGAAATTCTTGATGATTTCGACAACCGTAAAATTGACGTGTTGATTGGTACTCAAATGGTAACAAAAGGTTTGGATTTCGACAACGTGAGTTTAGTTGGAATTTTAGATGCTGATATGTTACTAAATCGTCCTGATTTTAGAGCTTATGAACGTTCTTATCAATTGATGTCGCAAGTTGCAGGTCGCGCTGGTAGAAAGGAAAAACGAGGAAAAGTAATTATCCAAACTGCAAATCCTGACCATTGGGTGATTCAATTAGTTCAAGAGCACAATTACCAAGAATTTTACAAGCAAGAAATCATCGAACGCCAGCTTTTTTTCTATCCACCATTTTATAAAATGATTGGATTTACGCTTAAACATAAAGATGAAAATGAAGTTGCAAGAGCCTCAATCGAGTTAGGAAATGCTCTACGAGAAATTTTCAAAGAACGTGTTTTGGGTCCAGATTCACCATTGATAAAGCGCATACAGAATTTATTCTTGAAAGAAATTCGTTTAAAAATTGAGCGAACCGCGCCAGAGAAAAAAGTTAAAGAAAAAATCAAGGCGATAATCGACCAATTTTATGTCAAAACCGAAAACAAATCTGTTCGTGTGGTGATTGATGTTGATCCACTGTAAAATTAGGCTTAAACTTCTTTAAATAAATAAGGTTTAATATTTTCATTTCTTGTAATCAGCGTTTAGCATGGTCACGAAAAAAATGGGTCAAGCATTTTTTTTTGGATTGATTAACTTTACTACCAAAAATTCGCTTTATGGAAATAGACTTAATTAGGTATTTTTTAGGATCAACGATTTTATTTGGGGACTAGGTAAATAAAATCGTTGGCCCATTTAAAGTCGTATTTTGACCAAGATGAAATTGATGATATGGTGTGCATTTATAGATGGTTTCTCGCAAATGGAGACGCTCTTGATTTAAGAAAATATAGACTTTAAAAAACAACAACAAGCGATACAATTAATTTATTGAGTGAATTAGTTTTCGGAATCTAACGTTACTTTTACCTTCTTTTCTTTGTGCTTCCACCTTTAAACTTACTCATTTTAGGTCCTTTACCCAGTTTATTGTTTGGTGAATGGGGACTTTTATTTTTTCTCTCGTTTGAATTTGCTGGTTTTACAGCATTCGTGGTGGATTTCGGTTTTTGTTTTACTTGATTCTTCACCGGTTTTCGCTCGTCCTCATTCGATGAGTTTTTTAGTAAATTATGAATAATTTCCATTTCACTCTCGGATAAATCCCTCCACTCTCCAAGGGGCAATCCTTTTAATTCAATGTTCATAATTCTTACGCGTTCTAACTTCACGACTTCGTAGCCAAAATATTCGCACATTCTGCGTATTTGTCGATTCAGCCCTTGAATGAGTGTAATTCGAAAAACGGTTGTTGCTTCTTGAACAACCTTACATTTTTTTGTATTCACTCCCAAAATCGGAACTCCTTTCGACATTGCTACAATCATTTCTGGGGTAAGTGGCTTATTTACAGTTACCACGTATTCTTTCTCGTGTTGATTTCCAGCACGTAAAATTTTATTTATGATGTCGCCGTTGTTTGTTAAAAAAATGAGTCCTTGAGAGTCTTTATCGAGCCTTCCGATTGGAAATATTCTTGTGGGATGATTCACGAACTGCACAATATTATCTCGCACATTTTCTTCGGTGGTAGAAGTAACTCCAACAGGTTTATTGAAAGCAATAAATACAATATCTTCTTCAGCGCGTGGCTCTAAATCATGACCATTGACACGAACTTTATCCCCTGCTTTCACTTGATCGCCAATTGCTGCTTTTCGTTTATTGATAAATACCAATCCGCGCTCAATAAATTTATCCGCTTCGCGTCGCGAACACATTCCACTTTCACTAATAAATTTATTTAATCGCATAGTCTGAAGAACCCAATTTTAAAATCCTAAAATTAATCGAAAATAATAAAGAATTACCTCAATAAAAATTGGAAGCAATACTTAACTTGAAAATTATCTTTTCGAACAAAATCTTCGAAACACTACTTTCCTATTTCTCCTCCGTTTCATACCCAAACTTCTCCCCTTTTTCGACTGCTGGAATTCCAGATTTCATCCAAACTGGCATTGGTTTTCCTTGTAAATAGTGGTCAAAAAACTGCCTCATACGAATGCTTAAATCCATTTTGTAGGGATCTTTTCGTAAGTTGTGGTCGTCTTCGTTGTAATTCAATAACCAACAAGGTTTTCCTAGGCGTCGCATACCGTTGTAAAGCTCGATTCCTTGGTACCAAGGCACAGCGCCATCTTTGTCGTTGTGCATCATCAACAAGGGCGTTTTCACTTTCGGTAAATG
>CAMDGP010000248.1 GCA_945897765.1 Chitinophaga pinensis | reverse complement strand
GCAAGCGGAAATAGAAGTGGACAAGCAACTCACTATTTCCAATCAATCGGAGTGGAATGTGAAAATGGAGGTTCTTGGTTAGATGTTAATTATCTTGTAAAACAATAAATTATGTCTTTTTTCTCAAAATTATTCGGCATCAAGTCTGTTGACTATAAAGAATTGGTAAAAAATGGTGCAATGATAGTTGACGTTCGTTCACAAGGCGAATTCAAATCGGGAAACATCAAAGGTTCTGTAAATATTCCTCTACCAGAAATTGCTGGCTCTTTAAGCAAAATTCCAAAAAACAAAGTAATTATAACGTGCTGTGCTTCAGGAATGAGAAGTGGTTCGGCAAAGGGAATTTTAAAAACAAAAGGATACGATGTTCACAATGGTGGTTCGTGGGCAAGCTTGAATTCAAAAATTTAAAATCATTTATTAAAAAAAAACGGGGGTGGATTGCCATTCACCCCCAATTTGTTTTATAACCCCAATATTTCCCTAGACTCAACTATAATTCTATCTCTCAATCCATCAGAAACTGGATATAAAGGCATACGCATATTTTCTTCCATGATTCCTCGAACTGCAAGCGCCACTTTCACGCCACCCGGATTACCTTCTTCGAAGAACATTTTTGTGATGGGTAACAAATCGTAATGTTCTTTACGTGCAGTATCCAAATCTCCTTCAATCGATGCATGAACCATTTTGGAAAATTTCTCAGGGAAAGCGTTTGCAACAACTGAAATAACTCCATCCGCACCAGCAGCAATCAAAGGCATTGTAATCGCATCATCACCAGACAAAACTCCAAAATCTGGCTTTCTTAAACGAATGATTTCCATTATTTGTTCCATACTTCCAGATGCTTCTTTCATCGCTACAATATTTGGAATTTCAGCTAATGTAATAGTTGTCTCTGGTAAAACATTTGAACCTGTTCGCCCTGGAACGTTGTATAAAATGATTGGTAAATCGGTACAAGAAGCGATGTATTTATAATGTTCAATGATTCCTTTTTGAATTGGTTTGTTATAATAGGGTGAAACAGATAAGATTCCATCAACTCCAGGTGGAACTTTTTTCAAAGTTTCTCCAACTGCCAGGGTATTGTTCCCTCCTACTCCATAAACGATTTTCAATTTTCCTTGATTCACATCCATAACTGTTTGTAAAACTTGCATTTTCTCTTCTTGTGACAAAGTTGGCGACTCTCCTGTTGTTCCTTGAACTACTAAAAAATCCGTACCTCCATCTATCTGAAGTTGGACTAATTTTTTCAAGGCGTCAAAATCAATGCTTCCGTCTTTGTGAAATGGAGTCACTAATGCAACACCCGACCCTGTGAATGGATTGTTCATGCTAAGGTTATTTTTTTTAAGGTTTCTACTACAAAATTAAGCATTTCGCTGGGTACATCGGACTCTGAATTCAAATGCAATTCAAAAAAAGAATCGTTGGTATTTACCCCAATTTTATTTGAAAATTTCATTTTTCTAACTTCGTTGAAACTTTTCTTTTTCGTTTCTCCAAGCCAAAGCAATGTGTCATATTGCTTTTTTAATTCAGCATCCAATTGAATATCTTTTAATTTGCCCCAGAAATTATAATCATTGGACGAGTTGTAATAAATCAAAAAATGAGGTGGCAAAGTGTTTTTATCGACTTCTTTATCAATATTTACTATAATAATTACACGTTCTATAGCACTATTTGTCAGTAATTTATCCAATGATATACGGAAATCATGCAAACGATCTAAGTTTTCGTAATTAAAAACAACAAGTAAAGATTGGGTTGTATTCCAAAGATTCTTTTTCATTATGAATTGATCAGTTTTATAAATTCATTCTCACTTAACATATTGATTCCAAGTGAATTTGCTTGTTTCAATTTCGCTGGCCCCATATTTGTTCCAGCTACCAAATAATCTGTTTTACTTGAAATCGATGAGCCATTTTTACCTCCGTTTCGTTCAATGAGTTCTTTTAATTCATCGCGAGAAAAGGTTTCAAAAGTACCAGAAATAACAACCGTTTTACCTTCTAAAACGATGGATAAGGAAACTTTTTCTTCCATTTCAAAACGTAATCCTTTAGATTTCAAACGTTCGATTAGCTGTACATTTTCTTTCTCTAAAAAGAACTGCTGAATGGAAATGGCAATTTTCTCACCGATTTCGTCCGCTTCAATCAATTGATCGTAAAGTGCATTTTTGATGTTGTCAATGTTCTTGAAATGTTTCGCTAATTTCTTAGCAACTGTTTCACCGACAAAACGAATTCCGATACCAAACAGCAGGCGCTCAAATGGAACTTCTTTGGATAATTCAACGCCTTTTATCAAATTATCAGCCGACTTTTCTGCCATTCGGTCGAGATTCAAAATTTGCTCGTAAGTCAAATCGTATAAATCAGCGATAGTGTGAATTAGTCCTTTTTCTACCAATAAATCAACTGTTTCGGCACCCAAACCGTCCATGTTCATTGCCTTGCGACTGATAAAATGTTCGATTCTTCCTTTCACTTGTGGTGGACAGGTTTTTTCGTTCGGGCAATAATGTTGTGCCTCGCCTTCTCTCCGAATTAGTGACGTTTGACATTCGGGACAATTCTCCAAAAAGGATACTTTTGCACTTGAATCGTCGCGTTTGTCCACATTTACACCTACAATTTTCGGAATGATTTCACCGCCTTTTTCCACGTAAACATAGTCTCCAACATGTAAATCTAATTTTTCGATTTGGTCAGCATTGTGTAAGGAAGCACGTTTTACGGTAGTTCCTCCCAACTGAACGGGTGTCAAATTCGCAACTGGCGTGATTGCACCTGTGCGTCCAACTTGGTAGGTAACTTCGTTTAATTTTGTTTCAACGCGATTCGCTTTGAATTTATAGGCAATTGCCCAACGAGGTGATTTCGCTGTAAAACCTAAGGTTTTTTGTTGCTGATAATCATTTACTTTCAAAACGATTCCATCGATATCGAAAGGTAAATCTTCGCGCTTTTTATCCCAAGAATGAATGAATTCCATAATGCCTTCAATGGAATCCGTTTTGAGAATGAATTTATTTTTGTCTAAAGGTATTTTAAAACCCCACGTACCTGCTTGTTGAACGGATTCGAAATGTCCTTTTGCTTGGATATCAGTTCCATATGTTCCATATAGGTACGAATCCAAACCGCGCTCAGCTACGACTTTAGAATCTTGCATTTTCAAAGTTCCGGAAGCTGTATTTCTTGGATTTGCGAATAATGCTTCACCAATGTCTTCGCGCTCCTCATTGAGTTTTTTGAATTGTGAATGTGGCATAAAAATTTCGCCACGTATCTCAAAATCAGCTGGGAAATCACCTTTCAAACTCAAAGGAATGGAACGAATGGTGCGCACATTTGCAGTCACATCTTCGCCTTTTTCTCCGTCGCCACGCGTTACAGCTCTTGTTAGCTCTCCGTTTTCGTAACGAATTCCAATTGCAACGCCATCGTATTTAAGTTCACAAACAAACTCAATTGAACCTTCAATCAATTTTTTGATGCGATTTTCCCAATCCACGATTTCTTCTTCGGAATAGGTATTTGACAGCGACAACATTGGAAAACGATGTGTCACCGACTCGAACTTTTTAGTAATGTCGCCCCCTACTCTTTTGGTTGGGCTATTCGGTG
>CAMDGP010000247.1 GCA_945897765.1 Chitinophaga pinensis | reverse complement strand
AGAAATTGAAAAGACTCTGAGAGAAATCGGTGTAAACATCGACACATACAATACCACTTGCCCTTTCGTTGAAAAGGTTTGGAACCGTTCTGAGAAATTAGGAGAAACGCAGCATACAATTATTATCCATGGAAAAGCAAAACACGAGGAAACACGTGCAACATTTTCTCACAGTTCAAGTAACACTCCTTCCTTGATTATCAAAGACATGAGAGAAGCTAAGTTCTTGGGGGAAGTTATTTTGGGTTCTAAATCGGCCGAAGATTTTCAATCTTTGTTTGACGGAAAAATGAGTTTAAATTTTGATCCTAAATTACATTTAGCTAAAATTGGAGTGGTCAATCAGACAACAATGCTGGCAACTGAGACACAAGAAATTACTGACTATCTGCGTGATATTATGCTTCAAAAATATGGTGAAGCGAACTTAAAAGCTCATATCGCTGACACGAGAGATACTTTGTGTTACGCCACAAACGATAATCAATCAGCAACTTATGGATTATTAGAAAACGAAGCTGATTTAGCTATTGTTGTTGGTGGCTACAATAGTTCAAACACGAGTCATTTAGTTGAATTATTGGAACAAAAATTTCCTACTTTTTACATTCGCGGAAAAAACGAAATCAATTCAAAAAACAGCATAAATTCTTTTGACATTCATTCAAGTAAAATTTTAAATAAAGAAACTTTTATACCTGAAAAAGAAAACATTAGAATTATCATTTCTTCTGGCGCTTCTTGTCCAGATGCTTTAGTAGATGGTGTCATTCATAAATTAATTTCGTTGATTGACCCTTCTGTTGATACTGCTGAATTATTAAAACATATTTAAATGAAAATATATACTAAAAAAGGTGATTCTGGTAAAACTGGATTAATTGGGGGAACACGTGTTCCTAAAAATGCTATTCGAATTGATGCTTATGGAACAGTTGATGAATTAAATTCATTTTTAGGCTTAGTTCGGGATCAAGAAATTGACACGAAATACAAAACACAACTCATTGAAATTCAGGATCGGTTGTTTACAATTGGTTCAAGTTTGGCTTCTGATCCTGAAAGATCGAATATGAAAATTCCGGATTTGAAAGAAAGTGACATTGAAGGATTGGAAAATTGGATGGATGAAATGGATGAAGAATTGCCAGAAATGCGCTTTTTCGTGCTTCCAGGTGGACATTCAGCTGTTTCCTTTTGTCACGTTTCACGATGTGTTTGCCGCAGAGCAGAGCGAATTACTGTTGAATTGAATGAAAAAGAGTTTGTTGCTCCCTTGGTTTTATCGTACATTAATCGCCTTAGCGACTATTTATTTGTTTTAGGTCGAAAAATTTCTCATGATTTAGGAGCAGAAGAGCAAGCTTGGCATCCTAGAATGGATTAACTTTAAAAACCAAGTATTTATGCGAACTTCAGGTAATACTTTTGCAAACTGTTGATAAAACTTTTGTTAAGGAATTGATTTTTATTTGCTTTATATGAAATAAAGAATACTTTTGCCGAAAAATAGAACCGAATAAATTATAAAATATGTATTGGACATTAGAATTAGCATCGTATTTAGAGGCCGCTCCTGGGCCGGCAACAAAAGAAGAATTAATCGACTTTGCGATTAGAACTGGAGCACCTTTGGAAGTTGTTGAAAATTTACAAGATTTGGAAGACGAAGGTGATATGTATGAAAGCATCGAAGAGATTTGGCCGGATTATCCTTCGCGAGAGGATTTTCTTTTCAACGAAGACGAATATTAAACGCATTTTTTTCGCCAATTAAACGCTAAAAAGAGCTTTAATAATTATTTGAATAATAAAAAAATCCATTGATAACTTTGGCTCTTTTCACTGTTTTTTGTGAAAAACAATAACCAAAATTCATAAGTTTTACTTTTAAAATCAAAAGATAACTTTCTTTCTTAACATTTATTTGTCTTGGAGTTTTTTAAATCATTCAAAGATAAATTCTTTGGATATTTTTTGTTACAGAAAGTTGTATGATTAAGCTTTTTTCATGGCTAAACACCTTCATAACAGCAACATATGAAGAGTTGATTTCTTGTTCAATAAAGATGAAAATCGTTTACTCTATTGAAGTAAATTCGCAAATTCATCTGTAATTCTTCCTTCGGAAATAAGAATCAATTTGCGACTTCACTCATGAATTTAATTCGCATAAGTCTTAACTCTTCTTCAGTATACAATCCATCAAATTCATGGTAAGCAGTTAACAGATCATCTGAATCAGCACTAGAAAAGTAATCAAAAACCTCTTCCTGATTGTCTGAATCGAGTAATGTGTTTATATAATAGTTGATGTTTACACGAGTTCCAGAATTAACAATTGATTCAATTTCGTCTAAAATATTTTCAAATGTTTTTCCTTGAGATTTCGCAATATCTTCTAAAGGTAATTTTCTATCGATATTTTGAATTAGTTGAACTTTTAAAACCGATTTATTAACCAAAGATTTTACTACTAAATCCTGTGGTCGTTCAATATCATTATCCTCAACATAGTTTGCAATTAATGCTACAAATGGTTCGCCATAACGTTGTGCTTTTCCTGTGCCAACACCTTGAATATTTGTCAATTCATCTATAGTGATTGGATATTGAAAACACATATCTTTTAAGGATGGTTCCTGAAAAATAACGAATGGAGGAATACTATTTTGCTTGGAAATCGATTTTCTTAAATCAACAAGTAAGATATAAAGAGTTTCATCAAAAGCACCACCTTTTCCTCCTTGAATAATTGATTCATCATCATCCGTATTAGAAAAATCATGCTGTTTAATCAACATAAATGATTCTGGATTTTCAATGAATTTCTTGCCATTTTCAGACAACTTCAGTGTGCCAAAAGTTTCAACATCTTTAAATAGCAAACCACCAACAGTTGATTGACGAATCACAGCATTCCAAAAATGTTCATCTTTTTCTTGTCCAATACCGAAAGTTTGAAGTTTATCGTGTTTATAAGATTTTATATCCGATGTAACATGACCAGATAAAAATGCGCAATAATGTTTGGCTTTTTGTGTTTCATCCAACAATTTCACAGCATCTAAGAGCATTGAAACGTATTCCTGTCCTTCCGTTTTTTCCATTGGATTTCGACAGTTATCACATTGTTCGTTACATTTTTTTTCCTCAAAAACTTCTCCGAAATAATGTAGAATAAATTTCCTCCTACAAACAGAAGTTTCAGCATAAGAAACTATCTCATTTAATAATTGTCTACCGATTTCTTGTTCAGTAATTGGTTTACCTTGCAAGAATTTTTCTAATTTTTCAATGTCCTTGTAACTGTAAAAAGCGACACACTCCCCCATTCCTCCATCTCTACCTGCCCGTCCAGTTTCTTGATAGTAACTTTCTAACGATTTAGGGATATCGTGGTGAATAACATAACGAACATCAGGCTTATCGATTCCCATTCCAAAAGCGATAGTTGCAACAATTACATTTGCATCTTCCATAAGAAACATATCTTGATGTTTTCCGCGTGTTGAGGCATCTAAACCAGCATGATAAGGCAATGCATTAATTCCATTAATTTGTAATAATTCAGATATTTCCTCTACTTTTTTACGGCTTAGACAGTAAATAATACCACTTTCACCTTGGTGATTTCGAATATATTTAATGATTTG
>CAMDGP010000246.1 GCA_945897765.1 Chitinophaga pinensis | reverse complement strand
TTTGTATGAAGTAGTAAATGATGTTGATTGGTTATTTGATTTTTTGAAATAAGAGGGCATAAAAATAATTTTGGTGCAAAGTTCACCACTAGGAAACACTTAGGTTTTAACTTAATATTAAATCTAAATGAAAAGAAAAAACTGATTGTATAAATTTCTAAATCTAAGGTGGCGACAAAGCTAAAATTCTGGGAGCTTTATATACTTGAACAGTCATCGAAGTTGAATTTGCACATTGACTTGCATTTGGGGTGAAAGTATAATTCGTTGTTTCATTAGTATTAATTGAAGGAGTCCAAATTCCTGAAATAATATTAGTCGAAGTACTTGGCAATGTAAAATTTCCTCCTGGACAAATTGCTGAAATACTAGTGAAATTTGGATTTACTGGTTCGTTTATAATAACCGCAACACGATAAGAAAAAACGATTGAAGAACATAAACTCACAATTTTAACAAAATAATAAGTGGTTCCTGCACTTGATATCGAAGTAGAAAAAGTACTAGATGTTGCTCCAGAAACTGGTGATGCACCACAGTAAGAATCAATCGAATTGCTATACCATTGATAAGTTAAACTTACTGAACTTGTTGCCGAAACTGAAATAGAGACTGCTTCATTTTCACAAACAGTTTGTGATTGAGGTTGCTGTGAAATGGTAATTGCAGCGTTCGAATTAGGAGTAAAATCAATACCTCGAAATACGTAATTATTTCCCGAACTTAATATAGTTGTTGTAGAAGCAGCAACATCTGTATCGGTAATTTTAATGATGTTATTGTTTTGTGTTTGAGTTGTCGTTGCATAAATTATTGGATGTGGATTTGAATAATCTACTACTAATCCAGTTGCATTTGTATTAAACGAATACTGATAAGCAAAACTACTTCCTGAAAGTGTCCATTTTGAAATTCCTGGATAAGAACCCACACCAGTGGATCCTGCATCTGCAACGTATAAAGAACAACCATCTGGACTCAATGAAAATCCAAAAGGGCCGCCAGTTCCAGAAGTAGTGGAATAAGTTGCAACTGTTGTATAAGGTTGTGAAGAACCACTCGTTGGAAGTCCATTTGTAAGTTTATAAATCCCAATTGCACCAAAATCACTTGAGGAGCCTGTTGAGAAATATAATTGATTGTTAAAGATTTCAATATTTCGCACATTTCCTGCTAATAACTGAACATACGTGCTACCATTGAAGTACCAAATTCCACCATTATTTGATGAACCACTTCCTGAAGCATAAAATGTATTTGATCCAGTTGGAATAATACATCTGAAATTATCTGAATCAAATGGTATGGGAGCTGAAATTGGTAAATCGTAAGTTGAATAAGAAAGCGTATTATCAGCAATAATTGCACGTTTTGAATTGTTACTATTTACACTCACTGTTCCTACAGCTTCATTATGACCTGGCAACGCAATTAGATTATTGTAAGTGTTAAAATAGCCGTTTGAGTTAGCTGAACCACTTTGGGTAATTAAGTTTGATCCTGTAAAATTGTTAACAGTTTGAACAAGAGTTCCAGCTGAACTTACTTCCACCAATGAGACTTGATTCGCTGCGTTATCCAATGTTGTTGAACCATTTCCAACACGATAAACCAATAAATTACAACTTGAAAATGGAAGAGTTGGATTAACAATTAATGCAGTTCCTCGAAAGGCCACATTATCAAAACGCCAAGTTCCAGCAGTTGCAACATTTGAGGAATTATTCGCCTGTCTAAATTGTCCTGTGTTAGAATAGTGAGCTGCCAAAATGCGTACACCGAAATTTGAATTTTCATTTGCGGAGGTAATTGCAGAAAAATCAATTGTTGCCCTAGTCCATCTATCACCAGAATTATTTCCTACAACAGGGTTGGAAGCGTCAATTTTTCCGTTATCAATAACACCCTGATTTGTACAACCTCTCGTGTAATTACCACCTGTCCCTTCAACTAAATCTAAATTAATCCATGACGCACCACCATTTAAAGTGTATTGAATTCGTCGGGTTCTAACAGCTGTATTTGACAATCTGTTGTCAAAATAAAATTGAATATTTGAATATCCAACTGTTGAAACCATAAATTGAACTCCTGAACTTTCAGAAGTTGATCCAGGAGCAGCATTTGAAATCTGCCATCCAATTGTTCCACCATTGCTACTTGAGTTACAATTCCCAAAACCCTGAACTGTACCAGACCCAGATGTTGACATACTTCCAACTATTGAAGCTGCACCTGTACCTATTGAAGGAGCCGGACTTGTTACGTAAGAATTTGTTAAACTTTCAAAATCCCAACGTGCAATGTCAACTTGAGCATTAATAGGAAAAGATACTAGGAAAGTAAACAAATAAAAAACTAAACTCAACCTAAGAAAAAAATCAATTTTCATAAAGGTTTTAAGCTTAATTACACTAGACAAATTCACATTCAAAATTACTTGGAGACTATTAATTCAGTATTAACTTAAAAAATTGGTTGCATTACTTATATATGAAGAAGTATAAATTATTGACTTCGCTCCAAAAATTGTTGACTTCGAGAGCCTCAAAATTGTTGCCTTCGAGAGCCTCAGTCAACAATAAAAAAAAGCCTGTCCATTTCTGAACAGGCTTTAAAACTCCTAGTAGTAGGAAAATATGATTAGAGTTTTATAATTCTAAATATTGATGATTGTAAAGCATTTGTAACTTTCAATAAGTAAGTTCCGCTAGATAAATCAGCCAAATTTATTTGTTTTTCATTTCCTAAAATACTAGCTTGTTGAACGATTTTACCTTCTAAATTGTAAACGAAAATACTTGCTTCGGTATTCAACGTAGAAGTGATTGTTAACATTTCACTTGTAGGATTTGGATAAACTGAAAAGGCAATTGATTCTTCAGTTAAAGATGCACATTCATCTGTAAAAACTTCCATCGTATCAGTCGCTTGACAGCCGTTTGAAGCTGTTGTTGTAACTGTGTATGTTCCTGCTTGTGTAACTGTAATAAAAGGTGTAGTTGCTCCTGTGTTCCAAAGAATTGTAGAACCATTTCCAGTTGCGTTTACAGTAATTGGAAAATCGTATTCACATACAGTAAGATCCAATCCTGCGTTGACATTCGGTGAATTATTAACGGTAAATATCAACGTGTCTTTTCCAACACAATTGTTTTCATCAGTAAACGTCAATAACTAAGAACCAGCAGAACTCACTTGAATTGTTGAAGTTGTTTGTTGATTACTCCAAAGATAATTTGTTCCAGTTGTAGTTGCTTGAGCTGATAGTGTCAATGGTAAATCATTTGAACAAACTTGGCTTGCTCCTTGGATGTTTACTACTGGTAAAGCATTTAAGATTACTTCAACACTTGCATTTTTTGTACATCCAAAAGTATTACTTGCTGTAACGTTATAAATTCCAGCTGTTGAAACTTGTGTATTTGGTGTTTGTGCGCCTGTATTCCAAACAAATGAAATTGAAGCATCTGTTGATGTTACTACTAAATTTACTGGGATTTCATTTGCACACACTTCAATTGCTGAACCAGCAGAAACGTTTGGTAATGGATTTACAACCACCACTAAACTATCTGAATTTGAACAATTGTTTGAATCAACTCCAACAACTGTATAGGTTACAGTATCAGCTGTTTGTACAAAATCTACTCCGTTCACAACGTTGTT
>CAMDGP010000245.1 GCA_945897765.1 Chitinophaga pinensis | reverse complement strand
AATGTTGGATAAATTGGCTAAGAAAAATATCATCCACAAAAACAAAGCTGCAAACTTAAAATCAGGCTTACAATTACATATCAATAAATTGTAATCGGTTTTAAATCTAATATTTTTAAGGGGCTCAATGCCCCTTTTTTTTGTTAAGTTTGTTGCATGAATAAGCTTTTAGCCTTGTTTTTGGTACTTGTAATTCCTTTGATTTCTTGGAGTCAATTAGATGCTACGATTCAGCTTGATTCATTAAAAATTTCCTATAAAACAGGTGGAGCACTCGACTCTGTAGATCGTATTTCTTTGGTTTACCCCAATTCGTTTTCAAATAATAATTTCGCGAATTTTCAATTTGTTGATGCCAGCTATTTTTTGAATCCATCAAAAGGAATTTTATTTTCTAATTCAAAAATCAACAATCAGTTATTCTTTACGGCATTACCTCATATTGGTTTTTCGTATGTTTTTGGAACCCAAGGAACCCAACTTTTAAATTTTAATTATCAGCAAGCTTTTAAGTACAATTTTATTGTTAATGCAGTAATCAAACGCAATCAAACAATTGGTTTTTATAGAAATTCCGCGCTTCAAAATAATGTCTATGATTTGAAAATTGGAAGGATTGGAAAATTACATACTTTTCTTTTTAGCGGACTTTATGCAAATGAATCTAGTGCTTGGAATGGTGGAATTGAAAATGATTCTTTAGTCAACGATTTTGCGCCAAGTTTAATACCCGTTAAAAAAGAAAATGCAAGCTCAACAACTCATAATCGCTTGTTGAATTTGAAAAATTACTTGAGAATAGCGGGCGATTCTGTTAATTTTTTGCGCTTACAATTAGTAAATCAATACAGTGGTCAGCATCGGACTTACGCTGAAGATAATAGTTTAATTAATTTATATTCAGCTATTTATATAGATTCGAATTCAACGAATGACACTTTGAAAATTAATCGTTTAAATAATTCTATTTCCGTACTATTGAAAAGTAAAGCCTTTAGTTTTGAAGGGGGTGCAAATCTTGATTTTTGGAAGTACGAAGCTTTTGTAATGAAGAGAGACACTACAGAATTAGGCATTTTTGAGCAAATAGCTTTTCAATGGAAAGACTATAAAGTGAAGCATCGAGGAAGGTTAAATCTAGTAGGAGCGGGAAGAGGTTTTGCTCTTTCGACTATCGTTGCTGTTCCTGTTTTACGTGGTGTTTTAGAATTAAATCATCAACTAAATTACTCTTATCCAGAACTTTTTCAACGTCATTTTTTTGGGAATAATGTTTCTTATCAATTAGCAGATTTGGAATTACAAAAAAGACAACAATTTAAAATTAGTTTAAAAGACATTAAGGATAATAAAGGATTGGAAGTGTATTATTCGTTAATCAATTACAAAGACAATTACTTTTTTGACAACTTTCAGCTTACATGGAGAAATGATTTAGCAGTATCATCAGGACTTTTTCACCAATTTGGAATTCAAAAACCATTTCATTTCAAACAAATTCATTTTTTACCCTCTTATGTTTTTAACAGCACCAAAGAGGAATTTAGAGTTATTCCAATGCATCAATTGAACGCACGATTAATGTTTCAAGGGGGTATTTTTAAAGCAAAGAAACTGAAATTTGCTTGTGGATTAGATATTTCTTTACATTCTAAGTTTCGTAGTACATCTTATCTTCCTTATTTATCCGTGTTTGATTTATCTGCTTCTGCCACAAACCCTTATCAAAAAACCTTATTCAATGCCTCTTTTTTCAGTTCATTTGAAGTAGAAACCTTCCATTTTTTTGTACGAGCAGACAATTTCGCTTACTTTTGGTCTAATAGAGAAACTTCACTTATTCAAGGATATACAATGCCAAACACACAAATTAAAATTGGTATTACCTGGGACTTTTGGAATTAGATTTTACCTTTTACCTTTAAAACCTTTATCATGAAAACAAAAATCACCTCAATTCTATTTTTGTTTCTATCATCTTTTTCTTGGGCTCAAAGTTTACAATCAGTATCTCAGCGTTATTTCTTGCCTGATTATAATGCACCTGCAACAGACATTTATCCAACTTTTGGAGGTGGATTTGTGGTTGTTGGTACAGTTGAATATGATCAAAATAATACCATTCCATTTGTTATGCTGTGTGACTCAATTGGGCAACAACTTTGGTCAAAACCTTACAGTACTTTCAATAATAGTTTTGCTTTTAATCGTGTTATTCAACTTCCAGATTCAAGTTTTATTGTGGTTGGAAAAATGCTTAATCCTTTACAAAATGATTTTGGAGCGGCTTGTTTAAAATTAGACAAAAACGGAAATGAGCTTTGGAAAAAGTCTTTAGGGGATAACAGTGGTGACATTTTTTCGGCAAATGATGTAATCTTTACTTCTGATAGTTCGCTTTTGATTGCTGGAACAGTAAAAAATAAAAGCGCTTTTCTAATGAAGTTAGATTTAAATGGAATGAAAATTTGGTCTAAAAACTTTTATCACGAAGGTAACTTAGCGATTGATTTTCAGGAATTAGCAGCAGTAAAGGAAAAAGAAGGTGGACATTTTGTTGCTGTTGGAACAACAAATTATGGCGGTGAAAATTACAGAGGTTTTATTTTTGAAACAGACGAAAACGGAAATTTAGTTTGGTTAAAACGTTTCAGTGAACCAAGTATTTTTAATGACGTCATGATTGCAACTGATGGATTGTTAATTCGTTGTTTTGCTCAGTCTGCAAATCTTATTAAAACTGATTTTTCCGGTGATTTCATCTGGGGAAAACGTTATTTTGATGAAGACCAAGAGTTTTATGTTTTCCCAAAACTTACCAAGTTTTCTGATGGTGATTTTGGACTTTGTGGTTCTAGTTTTTCTTCTGGAAGCTTCTTAAAAATTAATTCTTCGGGTGCTGTTCAATTTGATGCTGCTGTTTTTGGAAGAGCAAATATGATGGTTGAAAACACTAATCACAATGTTTCGGTTTTAAACAACGGTCCTGTTTATGGAATTAAACAATTAGGACTATTTGACAAACATTTTGCTGTTGCCATTATCGATTCCTTGGATAATAATTTAGACTTTCTCGCAGAAAGTTGCCTATTTGATGTTGGTTATCAAATCGAAAATGGAAGTTTCACTAATTACGATGATACTTTAATGACAAGTAGCGAGATAAATGTTTATGATGCGATGATGGAATTGTTTAGTTCATCCTTTGAGCAAGAAGAAGCTTGTGTGATTTTCTTGGGTGACGTTGCTGAACAATCGAAGGCTTCATTTCAACTTTATCCAAATCCTACTTCATCGAATTTAATTGTTAGAACGGAAGCTTTTCTAGGAAATGTATTTCAAGTGTGCGATCAGCAAGGCCGACTATTGAAAACAGGAATTTTAAACCAAACACTTACTTCAATTGATGTTTCAAGCTTAAAACCTGGAGTTTATTACTTGAAATCGGGAGTTGAAGTGATGAGTTTTATAATAGAATAGTTATTTTCTTCTTTGAATAATCGCTGCACGTAAATCGTCTGAAATAATACCTGTTGGATATTTCTTAAGTGCTGATTTAATTCCTTTTGGCGAACGCATTTCGAAGATGTAAACACGTTTATCCATTGATTTTAGTGTCTCAACTCGTGAACCGTTTATGTTCTGATTTCGGATAACGATTCCTTTAACCAAAGAATCTTTATTTAG